>JAGBZV010000107.1 GCA_017628075.1 Clostridia bacterium | reverse complement strand
CGACCTCCAGGGCCACAACCTGGCGCTCTAACCAACTGAGCTATACCCACCATATGGCGCACCCTGGGAGACTCGAACTCTCGACCTACTGCTTAGAAGGCAGTTGCTCTATCCAGCTGAGCTAAGGGTGCTTGTATTTGACTTTCCCGTACAGCGTACGAAAAGAAATTGGAGCGGGTGATGGGAATCGAACCCACGCGACCAGCTTGGAAGGCTGGAATTCTACCATTGAACTACACCCGCACGATCGGAGCTCAGAGACAGCCGAATCACTTGACTGCCTATATATTATACCACAGCAGATTCTGTTTGTCAAGAGATTTTATGAAAATATTTCTAACTTTTTCCCGACTTTTTCCCGGAAACATCTTTCCAGGCACAGACGTCCTCTCAACGTCATACGCCCCTTGACAGGCACTTCGTTTCGTGTTATAATTAGACTGCAGGCAAGCCCCTTACCCACTGACAACGATGCGCCTATGAAAGGAATACCGCCATGCTGCTTACCGTCACCGATACCATGATCAGCCTCTGCCATACACTGATGAAGTTCTGGCAATTCCCCGCGCTTCTCCTGCTGCTCATGTCCCTTATCACCTTTTGCCTGTACGGCATTGACAAATACAAGGCAAAACGCGGTGCATGGCGCATTTCCGAAAAGGCACTGCTCCTCTGCGCCCTTTTCTTCGGCGGCATCGGTGCGTTTCTCGGTATGCGGCTGTTCCGTCACAAAACCCGGCACTGGTATTTCCGTATTCTCGTTCCGCTGTTTGCGATTTTGCAGATCGCCCTTGCCGCGATTGTCGTAATCGTACACTATACAAGCTAAAGCATACCGCGCACGTTGCGCAAGCCGACGCGTACAGGCCGCAAAACAGACGAAACGGGCTGCAGCACTTTTGCGCCACAGCCCTCCAAAAAAGCTTCCATGACCTCTCACCGGAGAGGTCTTTTTATATGCTTTACATATGAAAAACGTAGTCGCTCACTCTTGCACACACAGGATCCGAACAAGCACATCGACCATTGCTTCCATATCCTCAACGCACGCATACTCGAAGCGCGAGTGATAGTTCTCACCGCCTGTCGACAGATTCGGACACGGCAGGCCCTCAAAGGACAGCCGCGCACCGTCCGTTCCGCCCCGGATGGGCATACGGCGAGGCTCGATACCGCACGCGCGCATGGCCTGCTCCGCACGCTCCACGATATACATCTTGTCCTCAAAGATCTCCTTCATGTTGTAGTAAGAATCCGAAACGGACAGCACACAGGCGTCTGCTCCGTAAACATCGCGCCACTCCGCATTGACTGCGTCAACTGTTTCGCGCAGAACACGCTTCTTTTCCTCGAAACGCGCGCGGTCATGGTCACGGATGATATACCGCATTTCCGCGTGCTCACACGCGCCGTTCATATCGGTCAGATGGAAAAAGCCCTCGTAACCGCTCGTGCGCGCGGGAATCTGCTCACGGGGCAGCCGTGCGTTGATCTCACACGCTAAATAAGCCGCATTTACCATACGGTCCTTGGCATCCCCCGGATGAATGGAGCGTCCGCTGATGACGATCTCCGCACCTGCCGCATTGAAATTTTCGTATTCGATCCCACCAAGCGCACCGCCGTCCACCGTGTAGGCAAATTCCGCGCCGAAGCCGGCGACGTCAAAGAGATCAGCACCGCGGCCAATCTCCTCGTCGGGAGTAAAAGCAACCTTTACAGCGCCGTGCGGTGCACCGGATGCAATCAGCGCCTCAAGAGCACATACGATCTCCGCGCAGCCGGCCTTATCGTCTGCACCGAGAAGCGTTCTTCCGTCGGTAACGATCAGGTGCTTTCCGCGATATTTGGCAAGACCGGGATACGCGCGCTCCGTCAAGCACGTGCCATCCTCCTCGCAAAGAACCACGTCCGTGCCATCATAGAGCACCTCGCGCGCGCGAATGGGGGCATCTGCACAGGCATCGGAGGTATCCATATGTGCGATCAGACCAATGGTCGGCGCGGGAATCGCCGTATTTGCCGCCAGAGAGCCGTAAACGTATCCGTGCGCATCACAGTATACCTCAAGACCAAGTGCCCGCAGATCACGGTAGAGGCGCTTGGCAAGCTCCCATTGCTTTTCCGTCGACGGACACGCCTCTGCGGCCTCGTCGGACATCGTCGGATATCCGACGTATTCCAAAAACAGTTCTTTTACCTGCATAATCAAACTCCTGTCTAAAAAGATACCGTGCAAAGCACTGCCCTGCACGGTGATCCGGTATTATTCCTTATCCTGGCTTTCTGTCGGAACAAACGGCGCATCTGCGGGTGCATCCACACCTGCCGCCTCAGAGTCCTTCATAGAATCGGGAATCTCCTCGTTCTGCGTCTCGCCCTGATGCTCCGCCTTCCAAGCGCGGTACTTTTCAACCTGTGCAAAGCGTTCCTCGCCGCACGGAACTGCGCACTTGGAGCGCATATTGATCAGAATACCGTCAAGCTTCGTTTCGCGTACCATCTTAACAAGGTCGTCCAGCGGAATAACGACAGCCTTGTACTGATCCTTATCGGAAACGAACTCCATGCCGTTTGTGAAAACGGGCAGGAAGCTCTTATCCTCTGCTGCCGGTGCTTCTGCCTGCTCGGACTGCTCCTCAGCTGCAGGGGCCTTCTGCGCCTGGAGATTCTGTGCGGGAACCTTAATCACAGCAGGGGAAACTCTGCCGTCGGGAAGCGTTTTGGTCGGAACGAGGAAGCGTGCATCGGACAGCGATTCGATGAAACGGCTTTCCATAAAGTTCAGCATATTGACAAGCCGCTGCTTGTGCTTTTCCGGATCAGACGTTTCCACGATCTTCGGAGTACGAAGGAACTGATAGAGGTTCGTGATGGCAAAATCCAGCTTAGGGTTGCCGTACACGAGATTGTTCTTCTGACCGACGTAGTCGTTGTGCTTGATGATATCCTTAAGCTGGATCATCACCTGGTGCTGGTCTGCATCAAAGAACATCACGAGCGGATAACCGAGAACGATCAGCTCCTGGAAAACGGACTTGGCATCTGCGCTGTTGATTTGATCGTGGGTAAAGGAGGAAACGAGAATCGGAATGTTTCTCTTTCTGTACTCGTTTGCAGCCTCCATTGCGACGTTCTTATCCTCAAACATCTGGAAAAAGCTGTACTGGAAGACGTAGGGCTTATTGGTCTCGCCGCTGTACATACAGTAAAGCTCCTCTGCCGCAAGCATACGAGAAATCGCCTCATTACAGCGCTTCTCCGCATTTTCCTTGCGGTAACGGACGTACTTGCCGTAGTCGATGGATGCAGCGCGGTCCTTCTTACGGACTGCCCCCTGCTCTGCAAGAATACGGTCAGAGGGGATCTCCGTACGCATCTTCTGCGCCAGCTCATCCAGCTTTTCGGGATTCGTATCCTTCCAGCCGTATTCCTCCTCCGTCAGACCGAAAAGCGCAGAGGGATCCGTGCCGGGTGTCCACGTTTCGGGATCGGTCATGATAATGTGCGTGGGATCAACCACACGCATGGCGAATTCCTCATAGCCCTGCAGTGCGACGGTTCCCACAGAATAGTTGAGATCATCATTTTTGAAAATTGCCTGAAATTTGAGTTGCATGGTGAGATGTATCCTTTCGGAGTATTATATTCAATCTGTAGGTTATTATAACATATCTTTTGCAAAAAAGCAAATGATTTGTACATTTTTTTCTCTATTTTGCAAAAAGTTTACGGATTATTTTCATTTTTCGGTGCCAAAGCCCCATTCGCATCCCACATTCTTACAGAATGGGGGCCGCTGCCTCTGCATCGGCTGGGAAAATAATGCCATTCTGACGGCGGATCTCATCGATGATCTCCATCTCGATGACGGAATTTTCCAGATACGCGTGGTCCCACCGTCCTGCACGGCACAGGCGGGCAAACGCTTCAAGCTCGTAGATCATATTGTTATCCGCGGTACAGACGGGGATATCCTCCGTCCATGTGCCCTGTGTTCCATGATTGGGAGAGCCGCGATGATAGCAGATCTGCATTTTCTTCGGCGCGGCAATCTTATCCAGCATCAGCGCAGCATCCTCACCGATAAAGAGATTCGGCGTAACGGATTCTGTGATCTTCGAATAAGAAAGCTCCGCTTTCATGTCGCCGTAATCAAGCAGGACATGACCACTTCCCTCAAATCCGTTATGCAGAAACGTAGACATCGATACGATCCTCTGCGGTCTGCCAAAGAGCTTTGCAGCGATATGGATGATGTAAACGCCGATATCCATCACGGCCGCATTGGAATACGCAGGATTGAACGCATTTGCAACGTCGCCCGCCTTAAAGCGGTCGTAGCGCGAGGAATATTGGTTGAAGTCAAGCACAACGCGGCGCAGACGGCCGAGCCGCGGAAGCTGCTCCCGCACAAGAGCAATGGCCGGATCAAACGACGGCCGCATCGCCTCCAGAAGCACACAGCCCCCCACCTTCGCCGCCGCAATCATTTCCGAAAGCTCATGTGCGTTCGTTGCAATGACCTTTTCACACAGAACGTGCTTATGTGCACGCAGAGCGCGCACGGCCTGTGCGGCGTGCGCAAAATTCGGGGACGCGATGTATACCGCGTCGATGGTATCGCTTGAAACAAACGCCTCGTATTCACAGAACACGTGCGAAATACCGTGCTTTTCAGCAAAGGCATCACCCGTTTCGCGGGCACGGGAATAGACGGCGGTAACCTGAACGCCGTCACATACAGCAGCGGCCTCACACAGCCAGTCGCTGACAAAATTGGTACCGACAACGCCGATACGGATCGGTTTGGACGTATCCATCTGTTTGTGCTCCTTGTTTTTTGAATGATACAAACATTATATCTCAAATCAAGCAAAAAATCAAGCGCTGCGCCAAAATTTCCCCGATATTTTCCTCTTTTTGATATGGAAAGCACAAGGAGCGGGCACCGCATCTAAAAACACGGCGTCCGCTCGGAATTCTTATGTCAAATACTGATATCAAGCCTGCTGAGCTTTTCAAGCAAAAGGTCGTCCTCATCCGGCAGGTCCTCTGCAGCCTCGATCTTCTGACGAATGGCAAGCATCTTCTCATCGGTCCGTCTGATCTCCTCCGCACACAGACGAAGCTCCTCGGAAACGGTTTCCATTTCCGGAATATCCCGCTTGTACCTCATCTGATGCTCCAGACTCGCCCAAAAGTCCATGGCAATCGTGCGGATCTGCACCTCCACCTTCATATCTCGCCGTTGGTCCGCAAAATACACGGGAACGGTAACGAGCAGATGCAGGGAGCGATATCCGTTCGGTTTCGGCGCAGCGATGTAGTCCTTGCGGCGGATCAGCGTGATATCATCCTGCGAGAGAAGTGCATCGGCTATCAGATAGATATCGTCGATGTACGTACAAATGACGCGGACGCCTCCGACGTCATGAATATGCCGCTCAATGTTTGACACGGACAAAGAACAGCCGTGGCGCGCCAGCTTTTCCGTAATGCTTGTCGTCGTCTTCAGCCGCGTTTTGATCGATGCGATCGGATTGCGGCGGTTGCGCACCTTGAATTCCGTGTTGAGAATATCAAACTTGGTCTCAACCTCCTTCATGGCACAGGTATACATCATCATGAGCTCCTTGTAATCAACGAGCGTTTCCATAATGTGGCGTGCCTGCGCACGCATGAGCTTTGTATCCAATACCATCTGCGGCAATGCTGGAGTGCCTCCGCCCGTTCGGGCTTCCTTGGTACGGGTGCTCATATCATCTGCGGTATGGGGCATAGCTTCACTTCCCTTTCTGCGATTCCGCCGGGCAGAACCGTCTGTATAGTTTCCATCGTTATCAGTATAGCACAGAATTATGGAACGGACAATAACACTTTTTGAAAAATCATATAACAGGTTGTAAACACTTTTTGTCGAAAACAAGTGCACGCATAAAACGGGGCTGCCGCAGACGGCACGTCCGGGCAGCCCATGATTCTTCAGCTTACAGAGAAAGCGTATAGGGAACGTCCGCGAGAAGCTCCACGGTACGCACCATATCTCCGCAAACGACCTTCAGCGTCTGCGGCTCCTTAGAGGAAAGCGTGCACGCAGTCAGCGCGCCGTTCTCCCACGCAAAGGAGGCAACGAGCGTATCCTGTCCGCAGAATCCGCTGACGCGGCCGCTCTGCCACTCGGCGGGAAGCGCGGGAAGCAGCCAAAGCTCACCCTTGCGGCTCTGCATCAGCATTTCGCAGACACACGCCGTTCCGCCCATATTACCGTCGATCTGGAAGACTCTCGGAGGATGCAGGTCCAGAAGCGAAACCGTCGCAAAATCACCGATCAGCGCACGGAAGTGCTCCATAGCATCCTCTGCACGGCCAAGGCGTGCCATGAGGCATGCAACCCAGGAGCGGCTCCAGCCGGTGTGACCGCCGCCTGCGCTCATACGCATATCAAGCGAACGCTCTGCCGCAATCCATTCACGGCTACCGGGTTCAAAGAGCTGTGCGGGGTACAGACCGTACAGGTGGGAAAGGTGTCTGTGCTCCGGTTCAATCTCAATACGGTCCTTGGAATCCCATTCGACCAATCTTCCGTGATCGTCCACGCCAAGAGCAGGAAGTCTTGACAGGATATCCTTCCACTTCTCAACCTTATCCGCATCCACACCAAGAAGCGTTGCGCTTTCGATTGCATGATTCAGAAGCTCTGTGATGAGCTCGATATCCATTGCGCAGTTATAGCTGATCGAAACAGGCCAATCACCCGTTCCCACAAACAGATTTTCCGGCGACTGAGAAGGCACGATACAAAGCTGGCCGTCCCGCTCAATCAGATAGTCCTCATAGAACGCCGCACATTCCTTCAGATACGGATAGCAGCGGTCACGCAGGAACGCTTCGTCCTTGGTATATCTCCAGTGCATGAACATATGCTGTCCGAGCCACGGAGCGGCACCGGTCCAAACGGCCCATCCGTATGCCTCCGGTGTAACGCGGCCCCATACGTCGGTCTGCAGGGTAAAGGTGAAGCCGCCGCATCCGTACAGGTTCTTTGCCATCACACGGCCGTACGGAATAAAGCGCTCAATCAGATTGAACAGCGGATCCGCCGCTTTTTTCATGCCCAGCGTTTCAACAAACCAATACGCCATCTCAAGGTTGATATCCAAATGATAATCCGACTCCCACGGAGGCAGAATGTCCTCGTTCCACTTGCCCTGCAAATTCAGAGGAAGCTCTGCGGTCGAACCGCTCACCATAAGATATCTTCCGTACTCGAAATACAGAAGCGGAAGCGCAGGATCGCCGCCCTCACGGAACAAACGAATCCGCTCATCGGTCGGCAGATCGTCATTGTCAGGCAGATCGATCTCTACGGCTGCACCGCCAAGAAGTGCGGAAAAGCACGGTGTATGGCGCGCCAGCAGAACGTCGAACTCGAACGTCTCGGGCCACGTCATCTCGCAGGTCGGCGCATTGTTCTTTGCATCGGTTCCAATCTGCAGCAAAAGTGTCAGAGTCGTAGCGCCCTTTGCGCTGAAATGAGCGGTATCGTCAACATAAGTACGAACCGTACCGTTACTGACGGCGCGAACGTCCGTTTCAAAGGAAATACCGCCAAGGAAAACGCCCTTCATAACGATGCCGTTTTCCTGTGCCGTATGCGTCAGCAGGCATCTGGGATCCGCAACGCGCGACAGAGAAACGTCGATATCCATCGGCTTCTCAGATGTCATCGTAAAGACGCCGCATCCGTCAGCAGAGCTGATAAACAGGCGCTCCGTAACGGCGCCGGCAGTCGGCGAAACGAAGGTGGTCGTCGCCACGCCCGTATTCAGATCCAGGGAGCGGTAGTAGTCGGAAACCTCTCCTACCTCCGCATTTACCCAAAGGTCACCGACGGGCTGGAACGGATCCACGCGTCCTGCAACACCGCTGATACCGCCAAGACCGGCAAGATACTTATTTGCAAGCGTGGTTCCGCGAAGAAAATCGCCGTCCAGAAGCGCTTTTCGGATCTCGGGAAGATGATCGGATACATCCGGATATTCGCGGAAGCGATTATCACCTCTCCACATCCATTCGTGATTCAATGCGATTCTCAGCTTGCTCGGTTCACCAAGCATCATCGCTGCAATACGGCCGTTACCGACGGGCAAGCCTTCCTTGAATTCCTCCGTCCATGTCCGGTACCATAACTGACGTTTCATATGGGGTCCTCCTTCAAATTGTTTTCATAATAGTATCAATCGATTTGTTTCTGCGCATATTGGAATAGTGTGCCCATGTCACCATCATACACGGCGTGCCGCGGAGCCTTGTGCAGTGGGTTGCTCCTACCGATACTATTATAGCACAGTCACCCTTTTTTTCAAGGCTAAAAATCAATTTTCAGAAATATTTTCCGCAATATCACAAACGCAATCCATGCTTCAGTCCCATAGGATCACGCCCCCTTCTTGCTTCAGGATATTACGTTACATCAATCCCATACACCAAATAACGCCAAGCGCGGTCAGCGTCACCAGCGTATCAATCGTGATTCCGTAGAACATAGGTTTAAGACCGGCTTTCTTGAAATCAGTAATACTTGTTCCCAAACCGATAGCAGCGAGTGCGGTAACCATCAAAAATTTGCTGGTGCTTTTCATCATTCCCGAGACTGCCGCTGGGATGCCTCCGACGCTGTTCAAGATTGCCAACAGCAAGAAACCGCCGATAAACCACGGAATAATCTTCATCAGATTTACTTTCCTGCCCTGATTGGCTTCCTTCAATTCCTTTTGCTTGATGCGAGTGCCGATATATGCAAAAACCAACACGGTAGGGATGATGGCAATGGTACGTGTCAGCTTAACCATTGTAGCAAAATCACCCGCGATTTCGGAAAAAGCATATCCGGAAGCAACAACGCTTGCCGTATCATTGACGGATGTTCCGGCCCAAATGCCGTATGCGATGTCAGACATCGCAAGTGCTTTTCCCATTATGGGATATAGCGCGACCATTACCATATCAAAAAGAAAGGTAGAGGACATTGCAAAAGCAATATCTTTATCGTCAGCATCGATCACGGGAGCAATCGCCGCCACAGCGGAGCCGCCGCAAATACCTGTTCCTGCCGAAATAAGGTTACTTAACTTCCAATTTAAGCCGAAAAGTTTACGAATAAAATAACCGCCGCCAAAGCACGCGGAAAACGTAAATATCATCACCAAAAACGTCATCTTGCCCACGGACATAATTGTGTTGATGGACAAGGAAGCACCTAAAAGGATAATTGCACATTTCAAAATCTTTTTTGATGTAAATTTGAGTGCCGGCCTTATCCATGCCGGATGAAAAAAGCTGTTTATGATGGTCCCCATAAACAACGCGATAATGGACGCACCGAGCAGCTCTCCGGGCATCAGCTTCTCCACCAAAACAGACAATCCGGCTACCGCAAAGCAGATAGCAACTCCCAGCATAAACATTCCTCGTTCTTTAATTTTAGACATCATATAATCTCCTGCGTTTTTCATGTCGTTGATTTGCCCATTTGTTTAATACAGCCTGCGGATAGACGTATTCCTTGGTGATGGTGGGAAGTGTACGTGACCGCCGTCTTCCGGGGTGCTGCTCCATGCGCGCAAACGAAGTCTATGTATTGTTACGGATCTAAACCAAAGAACGTTATATCAAAATTCTCTGACATATGAATCTCATACACGCAATCATCAGAAGAAGATTCCATATAATGTGTTTGCACACGGATAACATATTCGTCATTTTCCTTGGTAACAGACTCCATAAAATCGGTATTTATCCAAATGAAAATATGCTTACGATTGTTTTGTGTTTCATCGAGTTGAATAATCTCAATTTCGGTAGCAGACGGATCATATATGTTGTTAGTATTACTTGCAAAAACTGACAATCTCTCTTCTACCGATTCAAGAACTGTTTTTTTAATGAAATAATTTTCTTGTTCGGTCAATTCATTATTGTCTGAATAGCACGAGGGAGAAAGAAACACAAATCTTGCTACACAAGACAGAGCAATAGATATAGCAAGAACAGAAGCAATTATTATCGCAATTATAATTATTAATTTCTTGCTCATTTTGCTCCCTCCTTCGCCGTGTTGAT
>JAGBZV010000106.1 GCA_017628075.1 Clostridia bacterium | reverse complement strand
TTCTTCAACTCAACGCGGTTGACCTTGATACCCCAAGAGTCGGTTGCATCGTCAAGAATGGTACGCATCTTTGTATTGATGATATCGCGGGAGGTCAGCGTAGAGTCGAGCTCAAGCTCACCGATGATGTTACGCAGCGTTGTAGCAGTGAGGTTTTCGATTGCTGCCATGGGATTCTGCACACCGTAGGTAAAGAGCTTGCAGTCTGTGATCTGATAGAATACGACGGTGTCAATCTGCATCTTTACGTTATCCTTCGTAATAACGGGCTGAGGCGGAAAATCGACAACCTGCTCCATCAGAGAAATACGCTTTGCGACTTTATCAATGAAGGGAATCTTGAAATGAAGACCTGTGGACCAAACCGTATGGAATGCGCCTAAACGCTCCACAACAAAGGCGTGAGCCTGTGTTACGATGTGAATGTTGGAAACGATGAGGAAGAAAAAGATAACGATAATTGCAATAATGCCGATGGGACCCATAAGTGAACTCCTTTCAAATTTACATAGGTTTATTTAGAGGGGCAACGATTAGTTTGACACCTTCGATGCGCAGAACGCGTACCTCTGTGTCCAGAGGAATTTCCTCTGTTGTTTCATCGGTGCGGGCGGACCAAATTTGTCCCATAACCTTGACCATTCCGGTCTGGTTACGGTCAGAGATTGGTTCCGTAACAAGCGCCGTGAGGCCGATCACACGGTCTGCATTGGTCGGCTGAATGCGGCGGTGACGCAATCGTGCGGCAAGCCTTGCTGTCAGTATGAAGGTCAAGGTGGACAATATGAACCACACGAGCACCTGTATCCATACCTTAACGCTGAACAGTGACAGGACAATGGCTATCGCTGTGGCAGGCATGAACCAAATAGCGACGAGGCTCATGGTGCTTAACTCGACAATCACGGACAGAATGAAAAAGACGATCCAAACGTAAAGCATCATATCGATCATACCGGTACACTCCTTTCTGATTCATTATATACATATTATAATGCGAGATTAAACGCCTGTATATTTGATGATGCGTGTGATTTTCGTGTCATCTCCCACGGTTGTCAGTTCAAACAGAAGCGGTAGGACATCCGTTGGGCGGATATCGTCACGGAACGTGCCGTTGTTTTGATAGATCTGATACTTTACGACGTAATAGTGTTTTTTCTCGTACTTGGAAACGGTGATATCCGAGTAGCGTCTGTAATCCACGGAGATAGAGTGGATCTTCTGCATAGTGAACGTCTTTGGAATGGGGTAGGAGATGCTTTCATCATAGGATTCCGAGAATAACGTGACGTACTGCTCGTAATCGCCGTCTATGACGTATTTGAAGTACGTCTGGAAGAAGCGGAGTCCTTCGCTGTAATAGGAGCCGTCCTCATCAAGTGAAACCTCGGTGGACTGTGCCCCCTCGATATACTTTATATCACGGTTCATTGCGAGATAATTCGGATCCTCGAGGATGTTCTCCTCGTAATCTGCAGGAGCGAACAGGATATCAAGCGGCTCGTATCCGGAGCCGCCGTTTTGCAGATAGGAATAATACGAGCTGTTTTTTGCAACGTCTACGATGACGGAAATGATGTAGAATGTGAGCAGCACGCCGAGTGTAATCAGAATGATGCGAAGCAGCTTCTGGCGCGCCGTCAAAGGCTTCTTTGGGGCTTTTCTGCTTCGGTGTGCAGAAGTAGGCTGGCTCATGGGGTTATTTCCTTTCATTTGGGGTGGATGTCTGCGAACGCTTATTGTGTGATGTATCTGATCAGATTTTCACGTCCGACAGAAATACCAAGCAGATTGTCCTCGCAGCCTTCAAACTCTATTGAGAGATATCCGTCATAGCCGCTGCGCTTCAGCATCTGTACGCTCTGGTAAATGTGTGCGTCACCGTGACCGATAATTGTTCCGCGCAGGTAGTCGCCGCTGCGGGTGCGGAACCATCCGCTGCCCGGATCCATCTCCATTCCGCTCTTTTTGAAGAAGTCCTTTGCATGAACGTGCTTTGCATACGGTGCAAGGATTGCAGCGGACTTCCAAGGATCCTCATCTGCACACATGAAGTTGCCCAGGTCAATGACTGCACCGAAATTTGGGTGCGCAACGGTATTGATGAGGCGTTCTACACGGTTTGCATCCTGTGAGAAATAGCCGTGATTTTCTGTTGAGGTAACGATGCCAAGCTGCTGTGCGTACGTTGTGACCTCACGGATGGCATTGGCCATGCCGGGGAGGCAGTCGTCGTAACCGATGCCATACTGTCTGTCACGGGGCTGAGATGCGACGTCGTGACGCATACAGGTGACGCCGAGTGCAGAAGCGCGGTCTACATTGGCCTTGGTACGCGCAATCTCTGCACGGATATCACCACCGCAGCCGTTGACGAAATCTGCGTACACACAGAAGTTGGTGCGCGCAAGTCCCTTTTCCGCGGCGTATTCACCAATGCGGCGAAGCTCGTCGAGAGGTACGTTTGACCAAGCGGATTCGACGAATTCAATACCGTCAAAGCCCAATTCTGCTGCCTTATCAATGACGCCGAAAATACCGAGCTTTTCTAAATATGAGCCGAAGCTGTAGGTGCTTACGCAAATTTTCATTGCTATGCTTCCTTTCAAGATAAGGTAATACGGAGTACGGTGGCTATGATACCATTGTATCACAAAACCGCACGTTTGTAAAGGGATTTAAATGATTTTTTTCTGTTCCTGCAAAAATTACAGATCTCGATTTTGGCGGTAGACCTCGAATGCGAGAATCGACGCGGCGGATGCTGCCGACAGTGCGCCGGGAAACTCGCGTCCGTAATCGAGTCTGACGACGGCATCGGCCATAGAGAGCAAGGCGCGCGAGATTCCGCGCTTCTCACCGCCTACAACGAGAAACAGAGGACGGGTAAGCGCGGTGTCGTACATAGCAACGGAATTATCCATATCCGCACAGATAACACGGCAGCCGTGCTTGCGCAGCAAAGCAGCAGCATCTGTGCCGTTTGCGGCGGTATAGAGAGCAAAGCGCTCAGAGGCGCCCGCGGATGCACGGCAGACAACACCTGCGGCACGCATCCAATTGCGCTCTGACAAGATCACCGCGTCTGCACCTGCTGCATAGAGAGAGCGCATGGCATAACCGAAATTATAGGGGTCTTCAATACCCTCCAGCATGACGAAAAAACCGTTTTCCGGCAGAGTGTGTACGTTGTCCTCCGTCAAACAGGGAAGCGTACGGTTGCTGCAGAGTGCAAGCACGCCGCCGTGCGTGTTTCCGATTGCCATGTCGTCCAGCTCTGCCATAGGCAGAACGGTGATAGAAAAGCCAAATTCCTCTGCTCGGTGCGTAAGCCAGGCGTATTCCTTTGCATGGCTGTGCGTACGCTCCTCGGCGTAATACAGCTCTGTAATCCTGCGGTCGTTATGTGGCTGATGCTGCGATTCCAGAACGGCGCGAATGGATACCATGCCTTCAAACAGATTGGAATCGGCAAATCTTTGTTGTTCCTTGATCATACTGTATCTCCGTTGGTCGGGACCGGTTGAGCGGCCTTCGTTTATTCAACTATTATTATACCGCATCCGATGTGGAATGTCAAGCAGTATTGTGTGGACGTCTCAGTTTTATGCAAATGTATGTTTTTTGTAAATACTTGCAGTATGAGGTTGCAAAATCCAGTAGTTTGTGTTATACTGAATGAGAAAAAGATCAGGAGGGAACTGTATGAAGATTGCGTCCTTTGTCCTCAGCATTGTGGCCGTTGTGCTTGCAGGGGCTGCGCTCGTCGTTGCTTTGCTGAAGCGCTGAATGTATCAAAATGAAAAGATGCTCCCCCAGGCAAAGAAGCATTACAAAACCGTTTGGTTTGTATTTGCTGCTTTTGCTTGGGGGATTTTGTTTTTTTGTCTTTACCGTTTGCGGCGAAGCTCGGGGCGCGCTCTGCGCTCTGCGCGGCGTCGTGCCTTCTCGCGGTACACGGCTGTGAAGAAGACGTAGAGTACTGCGAGTGTAAGTACTGTGATCAGACCGATCATAAAGAGCCTGCTTGAAACAAAGGATTTGACTACAGTTAGAAAATACAGGAATTCACTTCGTGAGATCGCGCCCTTTGTGACGAGGTTTACGGAGGCGACGAGCTTTCCGTCGTAATGGACGGTCAGGACGCCGGCAATTTCGCCCTCCTTAACGGGGGCTGAAATTTCATCCGACAATAAGATCCATTTCAGTGAAACCGCCGTATTCAGGTCGATGTCCTTTGGCAGAAACATTTCTATCGAATGCTCTGGCAGCAGGGTGACGTAGTCAACCTCCGAGGACAGCGTGACCGGCAGCTCACATATCATCGTGGTATCGTCGACGACACTGACGAAGTTGTAGTTGTTGTACGCCCAGTCGACCAATACGTTGCAGTCGTAGTAGGAATAGATGTAGTTTTCTTCCTCGTTGAAGTACGAATTCATGCAGACGACAAGATATGTACAGCCCTTCTTGCGAAGGGAGGTGACAAGACAGTAACCACCCTCTGCCGTATTTCCGGCAGACATACCCTTTGCCAGGGAGTTATAATACTTTGTATAGTACTGTGTGGAAACGATGAAGTTTCGGTTGCTCAGCGTACGTGCCTTGCGCTTGTTGGTTGCAGGGATGACGTAGCTCGTTTCAGAGGACATCGCCATGTAGTTGGAGTTCGTATAGGCATAAAGGGCAATACGGAGCGTGTCACGCGCCGTGGTGCGCATATTGTCGTCGTGCAGACCGGTACAGTTGGTGTATATCGTATCGCGGCAGCCAAGCTCCTGCGCCTTCTGGTTCATCATATTGACGAACGCGGTGACGTTGCCTGCGATGGTATAGGCAAGGACGGAGATGGCGTCGTTTGCACCGGCGATCAGCGTTGCATATAAGAGGTTGCGTACGGTGATAACCTCACCCTCAACGAGGTTGATGGAGGTACCGAAGACACCGGAGAGGGCTTCTGCCTGGACGGTCAGCTCTCGGTCAAGGTCATCAGCAAAGTATTCCAGCGCGATCATAGCCGCAATCATTTTGACGGTTGCCGTCGGATATACCTGTGTGTCAATCTCCCGGCCGTACAGAATGGAGTCGGTTTCGAGATTATAAATCAGGCACGCCTGTGAGGTCAGATTCTCGGGATCAGATACGGCATGCGCCTTTGGAGCCATCGGCGGAATAAGGAGCAGCGGAATGAAAAGCAAAAGCAGAACACGCCGCAGAATGGATCGTACTTTCATGGTATCTCCTTTGTTTTGAAATCAGAGGTGCTTTCGTGCAGGCTGACAGATGCTGCAATATCACAGTGAATCTGAGCGCACAGAGCATCGATGGAGTTAAATGCCATCTCATCGCGCAGACGGCGGCGAAGCGAGACGGACAGTGGTCGGTCATACAGCCACCCGTCGAAGCCGATGATATGCGTTTCCGCATTAAGAACGTGGTCATCCTCGTCAACGGTCGGTCGTCTTCCGATATTTGTGACGGACGGATAGGCAATGCCATCCAGCGTCACTACGGAAGCATAGGTGCCCTCCTTTGGGATTTGCATATACGGCGGGATTGCTTGATTCACGGTGGGAATGCCGATTTTACGGCCAAGTGCCTTTCCGTGTACGACGGTGCGGTTGATCGAATACGAACGGCCGAGCAGCCGCGCGGCAAGCTCGATATCTCCTGCTGAGAGTGCGGCACGAATGCGCGTGGAGCTGACCGGTGCTTCATCGAGCATGACGGGATCAATGATATGCAGAGGGATACCGTGGTGGGCAAGGAGCGCGGAAAGGGTGTCCGAATTGCCGCGCGCACCGGCTCCGAAGCGGAAATTGAAGCCGCAAACCACAGCACTCACATGGCAGACTCCGAGCAAAATCTCCTCAACGAACCGCTCCGGGGAAAAACTTTGTATTTCGGAGAAGGAGGACAAGAAGACGTAACGAATACCGGCCGAAGCAAAAAGCGCAAGCCTCTCATTCATATCGGTGATCTGTGCTCCGCGTTCCGGAAAGGGCGGTGCGGAAAGTGTCCAGACTGCGGGGGAGGCACCGATCTGCTCTGCGGCATCGCAGGCCGACGCCAAGAGGGCGCGGTGTCCGATGTGCACGCCGTCGAAAAAGCCAAGCGCGCACGCTGTCCGCGGGACCATATCTGTATGCAGTTGTCGGTCGCGGTTGCGGAGATCGATTACTTGCATGGCTACCTTCCGTTTACACTTGTTATCCTATATATGATACTCTATTTTTGAAAGAAAGTCAAGTCGTAGATGTAAATTTTGCGGAATTTTCGTACTAACTCTTTACATTTCTGTAAATATCCTGTATAATGTTAAAAAAGAAATCAGAGGAAGGTGCGTTGGTATGCAAATAAAAGAACGCTGCGACGTATGGCAGCGGATGGCTGAATGTGGAAAGCCGATTGTTCTGTACGGCATGGGAAACGGTGCTGATAAGATTCTCTCAGAGATGGAGCGGCGCGGCCTGCAGGCGGCAGGTGTTTTTGCATCCGATGGATTTGTTCGTGGACACAGCTTTCACGGAATGCGGGTGATGTCCTATACTGAGGCTTGCGAGCGCTTTGAGGATATGCTGATCGTGATTGCGTTTGCCTCATCACTTCCTGACGTTCTGGCACGCTTTGATACGATGGATGCACGTTATGAAACCGTTGCGCCGGACGTTCCCGTTTCCGGAAGCACCTATTTTACGTGGGAATGGTTCTGTGCACACAGAGCATTGCTCGAGGAGGCGTGTGCTCTCCTTGCAGATGAGGAGTCAAGGCGGATCTTTGAGGCACTCGTAAATTACAAGCTGTCCGGAAAGCTCTGTTATTTGCGTGAGGCGGTGTCGGATGAGCGAGAGGTTACGAACGCATTTGTAAAGCCGGAAACGGTTGCCGCGTATATGGATCTTGGCGCGTACAACGGCGATACCGTGCGAAAAATGCTTGACGCTGCACCCGGACTGAAAACGGTATATGCCATGGAGCCTGACGCGCGTAATTTCAGAAAGCTGTCGCAGTATGCACAGCAGGAGGAGCGGGCCGCCGTTTCGGTGTATCCCTATGCTGCATGGTCCAAAAGAGAGGATCTTGTCTTTTGTGCGGAAGGGAATAGAAATTCCACGGCACGTGATCACGTTTCAAGCGGTGTTCCCCTCAGACAGGCAAAGGAGAGAATCGTGGCGGCGGAGGCGCCGGATACGATCCTGAACGGTGCCGCTGTCGATTTCATTAAATACGATGTGGAGGGGGCGGAGCGCGAAGCACTTCTCGGAACGTCCGTGACGCTCAGGCAATATGCGCCCACGCTCCTCGTTTCGCTGTATCACAGAACGGAGGATCTTTACGATCTGCCCTTGCTTGTGCATCAGCTTCAGCCGCGCTACGCATTGTATCTGCGCAGGTTTTCATACGTTCCTGCGTGGGATATCAATCTGTACTGCGTTGGCGGCATCAAGGAGTATGAATCATAAGCCATGGCGAAAGCCTTATATATCTGGGCGTTTTGACGATCAAGATGGATATTTGACATCAATAAAATTACAGACAACGGCATGAATATAGAAATTCTTGCCGTTGTTCTTATATATT
>JAGBZV010000105.1 GCA_017628075.1 Clostridia bacterium | reverse complement strand
TCGATGAGCAGGCGGTAGACATTCTTGAAGAATGTACCCTGAATGCCCTTGAGCTCCTTGTCGGTTGCGGTCTTGCCGGCATCTGCAAGAATGGCCTTGGGGATCGCGTAAAGCTCGGTGTTCAGACCGTCCAGATCGTAGCCGCCCTTGGCGATCAGTGCATGCAGACGGGTGATCTGTTCCTTTTCTTCATCGGAGAGGGTGTTGTAGACCTCCCAGTTACGGGTGGTGCGCAGACGGTTGACGCTTTCGGGAGCGCACTGCTCCAGCCAGAACTTTGCACGGTCCACGCGGTCCTCAAAGTCACACTTTGTGTAGGGCGTGCCGATCTTTGCAAAGACGGTTTCCAGCATATCCGGGTTGAAATCCACGACGGAGCCGAGCTGAACGAGAAGGCCCATCGGTACGGTCACGGGAGCACGTCCCTCAACCTCGCAGTTGTACAGGATCGCCTGTCCGTATTCGTCAAGCGTTCCGTCCCGCAGCTCTCCGAGCATCTTATCAAACTCAAAGTACTGACGCAGAATGCCGTCGTCAAAGCAGAAGTCAAACGCCTTGAGCGGCTCGGTCTTGGAGTAGAGCCACAGAATGACCTCAGGCTGATAGAGGCGAAGCAGCAGATCGGGCGTCATATTCAGACCGGAGGAGCCGGACATCTTGCCGACCTGTCCCTTGATGCCGACGAATTCGTAGCCCTGGAACAGCGGAGCCTCGTAACCGAAGATCTCCTTTGCGACGTCCTTTGCGTTGTCGTAGGAGCCGTGCAGAGATGCGTGATCCTTTCCGCCGGGCTCAAAGTCTACGCCCTCATAGAGCCAGCGCATCGGCCAGTCAATCTTCCATGCGAGCTTGCAGTTGAAGTCGGTGGTGAAGTTGAAGTGTCCCTCGTGGCCGCACGCACAGGTATATTCCGCCTCGGTGCAGTCCTCCGAAAGAGAATGGATCTTTGTGGTATCACGGCCGCAGACGGGGCAGTAGATGGAAACGGGATAGTACGCCTCGCGCTCGCCGGGCTGAGCCTCCTGCGTTCTGTGGCGGTCGAGAATATCAAAAATGCGGCCGCGCTCACGCAGAGCGTGGATGACGTACTCGGCGTATTTACCGGAGCGGTACATCTCGGTCTGGTGGCGGTAGTCCATATCGATGCCGAAGCGCTTGATGGAACGCTCAAATTCCGCTTCAAAGTGTTCTGCATACGTTGCGTTTTCGGTATCTTCAACGAACGGATTGGGGACGTCCGTGTACGGCTTGCCGATATGCTGCTCGAAATCGTCGCGGACAGCGGCGACGTTTGCCGGAACCTTGCGCATACGGTCGAATTCATCCCAGGAGAAAAGCAGGCGCGCCTTCTTACCCATCTTGCGCAGTGCCTTCACGACGAAATACGAGGTTGCGATATCGCGGAAATTACCGATGTGAATGCTGCCGGAGGGGCTGATGCCTGCCGCGCAGACATATTCTTCCTTGTTGGGGTTGCGCTCAATGACGCGGAGCGCAAGTTCTTCTGACCAATGCATAGTGAATTCCTTTCTTTTTTGTCATAATATCATTACTATACAGATACCTTATTATACCACAAACGCACAGGAATGTCAATGAATTTGGCTATATTTCAAAAGAAAACCGCCCCAAACAAACGGATGAGAAGCCCCGGCAGACGGACGTTCCTCTGCCGGGGTAAAGATTTTATGCTGTTTTCTGTCTGATACCGTTTGAGACATCATTCCTCAAAGCAATCTGCGCACTCTGCCAGCATCAGCATGCTGGTGCCCTCGCACCAAATACAGCTGTGCGGGAAAACGCCGCCGATGCAAATGGGAGTTTCCCAGTCGGACATATTGATGCGCTCACAGATGGAGCCGGGAGACAGCGGCTGCGGCTCGACATAGACGAAGTCCTTTTCGTCAAGCAGAGTGGGATCCTTGGGTGCCTTCCAGGAATAGATCACGCGATCCTCACGGGAAACGTACTGATAGACCGTTCCGCATACCTCGCGGTAGAGCTGCAGATACGCTTCATCCCCCGTCCATTCGTAGAATTTACGCAGGCTTGCACCGGAGTGGGTACAGATGCCGGGCGCTGCGTGCTTGTTTTGTGCGTTGGCAAAAACGGCACCGACCGTCTTCATGCCGAGCTTGCGGAATTCGGCATCTGCAGGGAAGCAGTAGTTGTATGCGACAACCCAGCTGCTGAAATATTCAACGAGGAATTTACCGTACGTCAGCCAGCGCTCCTCGCGTGTGTGCTCGTACAGCGCGGCAACGCCCTCCAGGATGCCGTAGGCACTTTCGGAGTCCGGGCACTGAAGCGCTTCGCCCGGGCCGCCCGTCGTGCAGCCCTCCTGCAGGACCTTTTGGCAGAACCATTCGCCAATCTCCTTTGCGGCAGCGACGTACGCCTCGTTGTTCAGATAGGCGCCCGTTTTGACGAGTGCACCTGCAACGATGCCTGCGCTGGTCGATCCGCCGATGACGATTTCATCCGTGTCCAGATCCACGCTCTGTCCAAGCTGGCCGTATTTCTTCCAAACGCGGATCAGTGCGTCTGCAGCCTTTTCAATTCCCTTGATCCAGTGTGCGGGGATTTCGGCACCGCGCTCCTCGGCAAGGCAGATCTGCTTGACGAGATAGTACAAAACGTCACCCGCGCGGCGCGGCATACAGGAGTTATAGCCTGCAAGAGGTGCCGAGGCGAAGCTGTAGCTCTGGAGCTGGCCGTCTTCATTCACATTGTTCTGCTCGTGGAACAGACCGCCGTCTGCCTGGGTGCGGAAGGTGAAGTCTATCGTCCGCAGACCGCGTTCAAATTCCTGTGCACCGCCCAGCTTCATGGCTGCGTACGACATCATACCGCCGCTGACCCATCCGTTCATCCAGTGT
The DNA here is from genome assembly GCA_017628075.1 of Clostridia bacterium. Taxonomy (GTDB): domain Bacteria; phylum Bacillota; class Clostridia; order Oscillospirales; family CAG-272; genus RGIG3925. The sequence goes on along the minus strand of JAGBZV010000105.1, from coordinate 9,325 downwards.
GTCGGGCTTGACGTGCCCCAGAAGCCGACCGATTCATTCCAATAGGTATCAAGAAGATCCTGCTGGATTCTGTACAGGCGCTTTGCAGAGAACTTCGGCGGCATGGTATCATCCAGCCCCATGCACTTCCGATTCGTAAAGAAGATGTGGTAGAATTCGCGCAGATCCTCACACGGCACGTCGATGATGCGGTAGGGGATGCGCAGCGTCGTTCCCTTTTCGAAATCGATGCCGCAGTCGGTGGGCTTGACCATGTGCGGCCAACGGTATTGCGAGTGCTTGCGCATATGCGGATAGGTAACGTGGATGGTGCCCTTCTCGTATGCAAGACCGAGATTGATTTCGTTGATGTGCTGAATGGTAAAGAGGAGCACGGCGCGCTTTTCCTTTTTGGAGAAGACTGCAACGCAGGGAACGCTGACGTCACCGGTTGTGACCTCAATCATGCCGCTGCCATCCTTTTCGAGTCTGGGGACGTCGGTGATGGTGATCGGCATATCCACGCAGGTCTGCTCCTTGGTTACGAGCGGAGGATAGTTCAGCTTGAGCACGTCGAAGCGGTTGCCGTTATAGCAGCACGCGGGAAAGAGGACGAATTCTTCGCCGTCCGTCGGGAAGGGGAGCGTATGTGTGAGCTCTACGTAGTATGCGCTGCGCGCTTCATCAAAGCGGACTTCAGCGCAGTTTTCTGTGACCGTGCAGTGAAGACCGGTATCGATTTTGGAAAGCCATTCCATAGTGTGATCTCCTTTTTGAAACATCTGTATTTTTCTCTCGCCGGAGTATGTACCTGCATTATATCATAAACTGAATCTGCTGTCAATCCCTTTTTGCAGAACGCGTGTGTATGCATGGATTTTTTCAATATCCCGGCCAAATTTCTGGCAAAAAAGGATTGCATTTTTGGGTCGGGTGTGATATACTATACGCATATATGAGAGGGGAGGGGGATTTTTTGTCGGCTGTCTGTGCGCGTAAGCCATGCTGCACCGTGCGGCGTGTGCTTATATGGATCTGTATCGTCTTTTCCACCTTTTGCTTTTTGGAATATCTGCTGTCGGTGCTTACCTACGCCGGAGGCTTCTTTTCATACGCGCTGCCGATTGCGGCGGTGTCCGTTGTGTTGCTTCCGCCCCTTACTCGTAGCTTTTGGAAAAAGCATCTGCCGGGATGGCTGTTTTCATTGGCACAGGCTGTATACTGCGGCAGTGTGGTGCTTTTCACGGTGACCTTTTTGGCGTTCGTTGGCTTTTTGTTTGCCTTTGATCGGGGTGATGTGCAGAATACGGGCCCCACGGCAGTTCTCGTCTACGGATGCCGTGTAGACGGTACACAGCCTAAGGAGATGCTTGCCGAGCGGCTTGATGCCGCACTTGCGCTGCTTTGGGAAAACGAGGAGGCCGTGGCGCTTGTATCCGGCGGTCTTGACGAGGGCGAGCAGTATACCGAGGGACAGGTCATGGCGTGGTATCTGGAGGCAAACGGAATCCCGTCTGCGCGTATTTTTATTGACGAAACGGCGGAGTCAACCAAGGGAAATATCCGTGCGTTCCGATCCATGCTGGCCTCCATGCAGATGGAGGATGTGCCGTGCATCTCTGTTTCCTCGAGCTTTCACATCCCGCGCATCGCGTTTTTGTGCGGAAAATACGGACTTGACAGTACGTTTTTCGGCGCTAAGACCGTGCAGGTCCGAACATGGTTTCCGTCCGTTGTACGGGAATATTTGGCATACGTAAAAATGCTCGTACTGAATTCTTATGAATAACCGGAGTTGATCCGGAATCACGATACATGGAGGTTGGCCGCGGAGGACTGCGGCCAAAGAACAGTTATGCTGAAAACGATTTCTCCTCAAAATTACATTCCCCACTCCAATCTTGCTGCACGTGCAGGTCTTCTTGCCGCGCGCCTGGAAATGCGTGAATACCGTCCGCAGACGATTCTGACGATGGATGGCGGCGGATGGCCCGGTGACTGGGAGGGCAGAACGATCCTTGCACTTGTCCGTCTTGCAGAGGCGACGGGCAAGGCGCCCGCATATCTGGAAGAAATCGTGGATACGGTGCTTGCCGCACGCAATGCGCGCGGCTATCTCGGCCCGATCTATGATGGCGAGGCGGCGGGCGGTGCGCTTGTCAACGAGCAGCAGCTTTCCGGACACTCCTGGCTTTTGCGCGGTCTGTGTGCGTTTTATGCGTACAGCGGCAGAGAGGACGTCTATGATGCGGCACTGACGATCGGCCGTAATCTGTATCTGCCTGCGGCAGATTTGTACCCGGAATATCCCATTCTTCCCGGAACGCGCTGTGGCGGCGGAATGTCCGGTCACAGCACGGGCGTGGTCGCGCGCTGGCTGTTATCCACGGATACGGGATGTGCGTATATTCCGCTGGATGGCGTAAGTGCTCTGTATGAAATGACGGGAGATCCTGCCATCGGTGACCTGCTTGGCGTGATGATCGAGAACTTCCTGAAGATGGATTTCGTCGGCCTTCGGGTTCAGACACACGCAACGCTGACTGCGACACGCGGCATTCTTCGGACGTATCGCATGACGGGCAACGAGAGGTATCTTGCGGAAGCGATGCGGATTTTTGCGCTGTATACCGAGCACGGCATGACCTCCAATTATGAAAATTACAACTGGTTTGGACGTCCGGAATGGACGGAGCCATGCGCCGTTATCGATTCCTTCCTTGTTGCGATGCAGCTGTATATGCTGACAGGGAAGCGCGAGTATCTGACGTTTGCCCAGCGTATTTATTATAATGGCATGGGCTTCGAGCAGAGAGAAAACGGCGGCTTTGGATGCGATACCTGTCTTGGTGCTGTCGGCATGGAAAACAATCGCATCCTGCGCGTACACTGTCAGGAGGCTGTCTGGTGCTGCACGATGCGCGGCGGCGAGGGGCTTGCCTCTGCTGCGGAATATGCGTACCTTGTAGATGGCGAAACTGTTACGGTTCCGTATTTTTCTTCCTCTGACGCGAAGATTGCCATTGGCAACGGCCACCTTTCCTTGTCGCAGAAAACCGCGTATCCGTTTGAGGGCAGCGTGGAGTTCTGCGTGAAGGAAAACACCGCCGGCAGCGTCATTCTGTCCTGCTATCTGCCCGATACTGCGCAGAGCGTACAGGTTTCCGGTGCGTTGTACGCGCAGGAAAACGGTATGCTGCTTCTGTACGTCAACGAGCAGACGACGATGATTTCCGTCCGCTTCCGCCTGCCGTACCACGCAGAGGCCCCACAGGGACAGCAAAACGAGCGAGAGGGCGTATACGCTATATTCCGCGGCAATCTGCAGTACTCCGTAACGGTAGATGCACCGATCTCCGTTCCGCACGACGCGCTGATTGCAGGCGTGGAGGAATATCCGCTTCGTCCGCTGTTTGATGCGTATGAAACCGATCACGCGTCCCGTCAGGTGCTGTTCTCATGAGTGAAGGACGCAGACTGCACGCGCTGGATTCCCTGCGCGGCATGACACTTCTTTCCATGATCTGCTATCACGGAATGTGGGACCTTGTGTATTTGTTCGGCATCTCTGCGCCGTGGTATCTTAGCGATGGCGCGGCCCTTTGGCAGCAGAGCATCTGTATGATCTTTATTACGTTGTCCGGCTTCTGCCATGCGCTCGGACACCATCCGGTGAAGCGCGGTCTGCAGGTGTTCGGTGTGTCCTTGCTTATCAGCACGGCAACGCTGCTTTTTATGCCGGAGCAGAGGATTCTTTGGGGCGTTTTGTCGCTTCTCGGTCTTTCCATGCTGCTGTGCGTGCCGCTGAATGCGTACATCCGGCGTATTCCGCCGCTTTTGGGCGCCGTGCTTTCCGTTACGGTATTTCTTCTGCTCCAAACGGTGCAAAAGGGATATCTGTCGATATTCGGAATCTTCCTTTGCCGGATGCCCGAGGTACTGTATGCAAATGATCTGACGGCGTTGCTTGGCTTTCCGCCGAGGGGCTTTTATTCAACGGATTATTTTCCGCTTCTGCCCTGGTTTTTCCTCTTTCTGTGCGGACGCTTTCTGTTCGCCCTGTTTGAGCGCTGCGGTTGGATTTCCCATCTGAAACGGCCGCGGATTCCGTTTTTGTCGCTGCTCGGGCGGCATTCCCTGCTTATTTATACGCTGCATCAGCCGCTTTTGTACGTCGTTCTGTATGCCATCTTTACATGGATCCTCTGATGCTGAAAAAAACAGCCGCAGCCAATGTGGGAGCAATTTCCCGTATTGGCTGCGGCGTTTTCTGTTTACGTCAATCGTTGAATTGGTACATGGGCGCTGAAAATACCTCGTTGTTATAGAGCATCAGAACGAGATCGGGCTTTGTTTCAAGCAGGTGCTCTGTAACGGAGCCCTCGTATTCACGAAGATCGATCATATCGACCGTTGTGACTGCGGTAGAGAAAAACGCCGTATACGGAAGCGCAAACGAGTCCTTGATGACGGCGATGCGCAGGCCGTTTGCGTTGGCAGTATTTTCGATGATAAGCTGACCGTAGTCGTATTGGAAATACGAGGCGTAGCGGTTTGCGGCGTGATCCTCGGAAAAGAGCAGGGATTCGCGCACGAGTGCCTCTCGGAAGCTGCCTGACCAGTACGGCGTCTGCGTGGAGATGGGCGGATAGTACACGCGGTAGGAGGTTTCAAAGGCCGGCTCAATATAGGTATAATCGTCAAGCCCGGCAAGCTCCTCTCCGATGCGCCGTCCGATCGAGCCAAGGAAGGAGGAGGGCTGGGAAAGCGTGTTCCACTTCTCGGTGGCGGAGAGCGCGGTGTCCAGAGAAAGACCGTAGTGCTCGTTCAGATAGGGCAGCGTCAGGGAGAATGCGGCAAACGCCGCTTCTGTCGTCCAGTGGTGGTCTGTGCGGTAAAACAGCTCCTCAGGCTTCATTCCCGCATCGGCGAGCGCATCGGCAAGCGACAGCACCTCAACGCCGCGCGCACGCAGTGCCTCGCCCATAGCGCGTGCATTGTCTGCACTTGCATAGGTGATGCCGGTCGGATATTCGGTGAAGCCGTCGATCTCCTTGACCGGTGCCTGCAGATACAGAAACGGAATGTCAGCGGAGGCAAGGTCCTCCCTCAGCGCAGAAACGGCGTCTGCATATGGGGTAACGTCGATTGGGAACGTGTTGTAGTGCAGGAAATTCTTTGTATCGCGGATGAGATAGCCGTATCCGGCATCCTCGTAGACCGAGGTACCAAGGACGCGCTGCGTGATACCGAACACAGAGAGAAACTGTCCGAAGCCGGCGATGCTTTTATCGTAAGCCTGTGTGATCCGCTCCTTCAGCGAGGGGATGGCTCCCGTTTCGGGATCGGGGGTGGGGGAGATCAGTGCGGAATGGTTTTTGATGGCGGTGAGCGTTCCTACTGTGAGAACACACGCAAGAAGTCCTGCGGCGGTAACGCTGCGGGAGAGTCGTTTTGTATGAGCGGCAAATTCTGTGATCTTCATATTAAAAATTAAAGTAAATGAATGGGTTGTAGGTACTCTTGAGCAGATACGCTGCGGTAACGAGAAAGAGTCCCAGCATGACGGGGGGATACAGAATATCCCAGAGGATCATAAGAGGAGCCGTGCGCGGATTGGCGCGCCAATTCTCGGCGCGTGCGCGGAGGAGCGGGACGATGGGGGCGCAGAAAAGAAATGCGGCAAGATAATACGGATATTTCTGTGTCACGAACAGGAGCGCCGTCGTGTCGCCTGCACCGCCAAAACCGAGCATGGCGCTAAGATACGTAAGCACGGAGGAGAGGCTCTCTGCCCGGAACAGCACCCAACCGAGGAGCACCGCGGCGGTCGTATACAGCCAACCGGGAAGCCTTTTGTGTATGGGAGATGTGTCGTTTGCACGGATGCGGTTCGAAAACCAGAGCTTTTCGACGGTCAGCAGTACAAAAAACCACACGCCCCAAAGAAGGAAGTTCCATGCCGCACCGTGCCAGATTCCGGTGAGGATCCAGACGGCAGCGAGGTTGAAGATCAGGCGTGCGCGCGTTTTTACACGCGAGCCGCCTAAGGGGATGTAAACATAATCCCGGAACCACGTACCGAGAGAGATATGCCAACGCCGCCAAAATTCGGTGACGGAGGCTGAGACGTACGGATAATTGAAATTTTCCTCAAAGGTAAAGCCGAACATTTTTCCAAGACCGATCGCCATATCGGAGTAGCCGGAAAAGTCGTAGTAGATCTGAAGCGCGTAGGACACGGCTCCCAGCCATGCCATCGCGCATCCGAGCGTTCCGTCTGCGTTCATGGAAAACGCGCGATCGGCAACGAGCCCCATCTGGTTGGAGATCAGCACCTTTTTGAACAGACCTGTGAGAAACCGGCAGGCACCCTCGCTGACAGATCCCCACGTTTCCTTTCGGAATCGGATCTGCTGGGCGACGGTTTCATAGCGCACGATGGGACCTGCGATAAGCTGGGGGAACAGTGCCACGTACAGCGCAAGATCAAGGGGATTTTTTTGCACGTCGGCATGGCCGCGAGAAACGTCAAACAGATACGACATGGATTGGAACGTGAAAAATGAAATACCGATGGGCAGTGCGATCTGCGGTACGGCAAAGGGCAGGGGCAGGATCGCCTGCAGATTGGTGCAGACGAAGGTCAGGTATTTGAATACGAACAGCAGGCCGAGATTGACCGCAACGCCGGCAGCCAGAAATGCGGATGCTGCACGCGGTTGGTTTTTTTTGCGCGCTGCTCCGATGAGCAGACCGTCTATATAGTTGCAGACGATGGAAAGCAGCATAACGTAGACGAAGCGCGGCTCACCCCAGCTGTAAAAGAGAAGGGAAAACAGGAGGAGGACGAGATTCTTCAGCGGTACGGAGAATGAAACGAGATAGTAAATCGCCAAAACCGCCAGAAGAAAGGCAAAGAGAAATTCGGTTGACGAAAAAAGCATGACGGTATTCCTTTGCAATGCGTGCGGCCGATGCAAAAAAACGGATCAGATCTGCATCGGCCGGACGGCGTTTGTTTTATACGTTCATGATGACCGGAAGGATCATCGGCTTTCTCTTGGTTTTCTGGTACAGATACTTGGTCAGATCGTCCTTGACGGCCGCCTTGATATGGTTCCAATCAAGCATATCCGACTCAAAGCACTCTGTAATTGCTTCTGCAGCAATGGCACGGACCTCCTCAATCAGCTCCTCCGCCTCACGGACGTAGACGAATCCGCGGGAAACGATGTCGGGGCCGGAGATGATGGTGCGCTCCACCGTATCGATGGTTGCAACGATGACGATCAGACCGTCCTGCGCCAGATGGCGTCTGTCGCGGAGAACGATGTTTCCAACGTCACCGACACCGTAGCCGTCTACCAGCACGCGGCCGGCAGGAACGGTTCCGTTGAACTTGGCGCTGTTCTGGTCGACCTCCAGCACGCGGCCGATCTCCGATACGAAGATGTGATCGGCAGGCATTCCCATAGACTCGGCAAGGGCCTTGTGTGCGCCCAGGTGGCGATCCTCACCGTGAATGGGCATGAAGAACTGCGGGCGGAGAAGTGCGTGCATCATCTTGATCTCCTCCTGGCAGGCGTGGCCGGAAACGTGGACGTCTGCTACGCCGGAGTGAATGACAGAAACACGCTTCTTTGTCAGCTCGTTGATTACGCGGCCGACCAGCTTTTCGTTTCCGGGGATCGGAGATGCAGAAATAACGACGAGATCGCGGGCACCAAGCTCGACCTTGTCGTGCTCGGCGTACGCCATACGGGACAGTGCGCTCATCGGCTCACCCTGTGAGCCCGTCGTGATGACGGTGAGCTGCTCGGGATTGTATTTTTTGATCTCGTTGAGATCAATGATCGTATTGGCGGGAACGCTCATGTAGCCGAGCTCAATCGCGGCAGATACAACGTTGAGCATGGAGCGTCCGGTGATGGCGACCTTGCGGTTGTATTTGGCGCTGGTGTCGATGATCTGCTGAACGCGGTGGACGTTGGAGGAGAAGGTTGCGATGACGATGCGTTTGTCCTGGTTGCGGAAGAAGATATCCTCCAGCGATGCGCCGACGTTCTTCTCAGAGGGGGTATAGCCGGGACGCTCGGCGTTGGTCGATTCTGCCAGAAGAAGCAGAACGCCCTCGTTGCCAAGCTGACCAAGCCGCGGCAGATCGATCATGGCACCGTCGATGGGGGTAAGGTCGATCTTAAAGTCGCCAGTGTGCACCACGGTGCCGACCGGCGTTTTGATGGCGAATGCACAGGCATCCGCGATGGAGTGGTTGACGTGGATGAATTCGATGGAGAATACGCCGCCGCGGATGATGTCGCCGGGGGCGCACTCGACGAGCTTGGGCTCCGTGTCGTAGCTGTGCTCGGAGAGCTTATTGCGCAGAATACCGAGCGTGAGGCGTGTGCCGTAAACGGGAACGTGGATATCGCGCAGCACGTAGGGCAGAGCGCCGATATGGTCCTCGTGTCCGTGCGTCAGAAAGATGCCGCGGATCTTATCCTGATTTTTTTCCAAATATGTGATGTCTGGAATGACGAAGTCAACGCCGGGCATTTCATCATCCGGAAAACCCATGCCGCAATCGATGATTACGATGTCGTTTTCATATTCCAGAACGGTGATGTTCTTTCCGACCTCCTCCAAGCCGCCGAGGGAGATGACTTTCAGTTTGCCTGTGGGTTTAGGCTGTTTTGCTTTTGCCATAATGTACCTTTGGGTTCCTTTCTTTCAATACTGCAAACAAAAAACGGGAGTATCATTCCGCTCGGGGGGCGTTTTGACACAACAGGGAAAGGCAGATGTCCAAGACTGCCGTGCAACGATTATAACAGCGGGAAGCGGCACAGCGCTCTCGCTTTTTGGGATGTCATATCGGTCTAACGCCTGCAAGTTTTCCACCCGAATTTCCGGATACGATCAACAGACTCTATCGGAGAAAGCACACAGAATTCGCCCTTGCGCTCGTTTGGCAGACGGTGCTTCGGAGACGCGGCGCGGAGCTGTCCGGGATATGTGGGCAGGAAGCTTGCGATATCTGAAAACGGCAGGACACGGATTTTGTGGACGGCGCACCCGCACGCTTCCCATTTCCGTACCGGAGCGTGTGTGATGTGCAGGTCCTTTCCGCAGGTTCGCCCTTTCAGATGATAACGAACAGAATATACTTATAATAGTATAACAGATGCATATGGCGGGTATGCGGCGCAAGTGAAAACTTTTTGTGAATATTTTTGCAAAGCTTATAACCAACCGGGCGTCCGCGGTCAAAGTGCAGCGTATCCGGTGCATACCCGGTCAGCCGGTGAAACCGTTGTCCGAAAAAGCAGAAACGGGCTGTCGC
>JAGBZV010000104.1 GCA_017628075.1 Clostridia bacterium | reverse complement strand
TCAAGAGAAAAACCCAATGCTCCTGATGTATGCACGATATTTTGAAGGAAATCATTATATTCGGAGGAAAATAACCCATATGGAAATCACAAACGATATTCGTTACATCGGTGTCAATGACCATTCCATTGACCTCTTTGAAGGGCAGTATCAGGTCCCTCACGGAATCTCCTATAATTCCTATATCATCCTTGACGAAAAAATTGCCGTTATGGATACGGTCGATGCCAATTTTACGCACGAATGGCTCGACAATATTCAGAACACGCTTGACGGAAGATCGCCCGACTTTCTTATCGTTCAGCACATGGAGCCGGACCATTCTGCAAACATCGTAAGCTTTCTGCGCAACTATCCGAATGCGTGTGTCGTGTCCTCCGCAAAGGCCTTTTCCATGATGAAGCACTTTTTCGGGGTGGAATTTGAGGATCGCCGCATCGTCGTCGGGGAAGGAGATACCCTCTCTCTCGGACGGCATACGCTGACCTTCGTTACCGCTCCCATGGTGCATTGGCCTGAGGTTATCGTGACCTACGACAGCACCGACCGCGTGCTGTTTTCGGCTGACGGCTTCGGTAAATTCGGAGCGTTGGATGTAAACGAGCCCTGGGAGGATGAGGCACGACGCTATTATATTGGTATTGTCGGCAAATACGGCGCACAGGTTCAGAATCTGCTCAAGAAAGCAGCAGGTCTTGATATTGCGATGATCTGCCCGCTGCACGGACCGGTTCTCTCTGAGGATCTCGGCCGATATCTCAAGCTGTACGACACATGGTCCTCCTATCAGCCGGAGACGGATGGCATCGTGCTTGCGTATACGTCCGTCTACGGACACACGAAAAAGGCCGCTTTGCGGCTTGCAGAGCAGTTGAAGGCAAACGGCGTACCGTTCGTTACCGTATACGATTTGGCGCGCTGTGATATGGCGCAGGCGGTTGCCGACGCGTTCCGCTACAGTAAGCTCGTGCTTGCGACGACCACCTATAACGCGGATATTTTCCCGTTTATGCGCGAATTCATCGACCATCTGACGGAGCGCAACTTCTCCAATCGCACGGTTGCGTTTATTGAAAACGGCTCGTGGGCACCGCAGGCAACAAAAATTATGCATCGGATGCTTGAGAGCTGCAAGAACCTCACGTTTGCAGAAACACAGGTTCGCATTATGTCTGCACTTGACGAAGCGAGCAATACGGCGCTCGATTCACTTGCGGATGAGCTGAGCCGCGAATATTTGGCGCGCCGCGATGACACTGCCAACAAAAACGATCTGTCCGCGCTGTTTAACATCGGATACGGCCTGTATGTGGTAACGTCTAACGACGGAAAAAAGGATAACGGACTTATCGTCAATACCGTTACACAGGTTACAAATACGCCGAACCGTATTGCCGTTACCATCAACAAGGGCAACTATTCTCACCACGTAATCCGCCAAACGGGAATCATGAACATCAACTGCCTTACGGTTGACGCACCGTTTTCCGTATTTGAAACGTTCGGATTTACGAGTGGACGGAACTCGGATAAATTTGCGGACTGCACGCCTCTCCGCTCCGATAACGGCCTTGTTTTTCTGCCGCGGTATATCAACTCGTTTATGTCCCTGAAGGTTGAGCAATACGTCGATCTGGACACGCACGGTATGTTTATTTGTTCCGTAACGGAGGCAAGAGTTCTTTCCGACCGTGAGACGATGACCTACTCCTATTATCACAGCAACGTTAAGCCCGCCCCTGACACGGATCAGAAGAACGGATACGTGTGCAAGATCTGCGGCTATATCTACGAGGGGGACAACCTTCCGGAGGATTTTATCTGTCCTCT
>JAGBZV010000103.1 GCA_017628075.1 Clostridia bacterium | reverse complement strand
GCGTTCAAAAAATCATTTGAGCCTTTGCTCACAGGAGAAGGTGTCCCCTTCGTAAATAATCCAGACTTCGAAAAATACGAGGGTCAGCCGTATTTTGTATCTGAATTCGGCGGAGCACTTGGCTGGCCTGCTGACAGAAAAGCACCCGATTCCGAGATAGAAGATTTTTATCGAAGATTTGAAGCGCAGGTGAGCACCCTTCTCGATAATCCTAAGATGTGTGCATTCTGCTATACTCAGCTTGTGGATGTTTATCAGGAAAACAACGGTATTTACCTTTTCGACCGCGGTGAAAAGTTTGATATTGAAAGACTGAGAAAGATCGTAAGCAGAAAAGCGGCGATTGAGACCGAAGATTGACCGGTGCATCCGCACGGGCGTGTGACAGTTGAGGATGACGGCGTGACAGTCTGGCGTTCCGAGGAGGGCGGAAAACAGATGTATCTGATGCCGCGTGAGGATTATAACGTCATCCGCGATGTCATCAATGGCATTGTTGGCTCGTGCTGAACTGAAAACGAAAAAAGAGATCCCCGCAAACGGCACTAAAACCGATTGCGGGGTTGTCTTATGTATAAATTGCAAATCAATAGAACAGCTTATCCTGCAGGTAGGAAACGAGGTCTGCGATGGGCATTCTGACCTGCTCCATGGTATCGCGGTCACGGACGGTGACGCAGTTGTCAGCTTCGATGCCCTTTGCCTCGTCACCGACGGTATCAAAGTCAACGGTGATGCAGTAGGGCGTACCGATTTCATCCTCACGGCGATAGCGCTTGCCGATGGAGCCGGCGTCGTCGTAATCGACCGTAAAGTACTTGGACAGCTCTGCATAGATCTCCATTGCCTTGTCACCGAGCTTCTTGGACAGCGGCAGAACGGCTGCCTTGACGGGCGCGAGCGCCGGATGGAAGCGCATGACGACACGGGTATCCTTCTCGTCGATCACTTCCTCATCGTATGCCTCAACGAGGAATGCCAGCGTAACGCGGTCGGCACCCAGAGAGGGCTCAACGACATAGGGAACATACTTTTCGTTGGTATCCGGATCGAAGTACTCCATGGACTGGCCGGAATGGTTCTGGTGCTGCGTCAGGTCGTAGTCGGTTCTGTCTGCGATGCCCCAGAGCTCGCCCCAGCCGAACGGGAAGAGATATTCGAAGTCAGTGGTTGCGCGGGAGTAGAAGCACAGCTCCTCCGGATCGTGGTCACGCAGGCGCAGATTTTCTCGCTTCATGTTCAGATCGTACAGGAAGTTTGCGCAGTAATCCTTCCAATATGCAAACCACTCCAGATCCGTGCCGGGCTTGCAGAAGAATTCAAGCTCCATCTGCTCAAATTCACGGGTACGGAAGGTGAAGTTGCCGGGGGTGATCTCGTTTCTGAAGGACTTACCGATCTGTGCAACGCCGAAGGGAACCTTCTTGCGGGTGGTTCTTGCCACGTTCTTGAAGTTGACGAAGATACCCTGTGCGGTTTCGGGACGGAGATAGAGCGTATTGGAGGAGTCCTCGGTGACACCCTGGAAGGTCTTGAACATCAGGTTGAACTTACGGATGTCGGTGAAATCTGCGGAGCCGCAGGACGGGCAGGTGATATGATGCTCGCGGATATAGTCCTGCATTTCTGCATCGGACATACCTGCGGGATTGTCGGAAAGATTGTTTTCAGCGACGTATTCCTCGATGAGCTTGTCTGCGCGGTGGCGTGTCTTACACACCTTGCAGTCCATCAGGGGGTCGGAGAAGCCGCCAAGGTGACCGGAGGCTACCCACGTCTGCGGATTCATCAGGATCGCGGAGTCCAGACCGACGTTATAGGGACATTCCTGGACGAACTTCTTCCACCAGGCACGCTTGACGTTGTTTTTCAGCTCTACGCCGAGAGGGCCGTAGTCCCAGGAGTTTGCAAGGCCGCCGTAAATTTCGGAGCCGGGATAAACGAAGCCGCGGTTTTTGCACAGTGCGACTACCTTTTCCATTGTTTTTTCGGTATTGATCATGATATGGTACACACCTTTCTTTTCAACAAGTGATGATTTGTTAATAAGGGATATTCTATTATAACAAATTAACGCCCCGATGTCAAGAGATTCCGGTGATTATTTTCCGGATAACCCTTGACATAGGGCGTTTTTCTGCGTTTAAGAGAGGAGAGAATCCAGCGCGTCGGCAATTCTCTCGGAAAGTGCCGCCTTGGATTTCGGGTGAATGTCCCAATCCTCGCAGACGTCGGAGGAAACGACGACGGAAACGAAGCGGTCGGTGCCGGACATGGACGCCTGCGCTGCCTGCAGTGCCTCCCAGCCGGCCTGCTCGTAGGGCGCCATATAATCGGCGATCTGTACGATGACGAAGGGCAGATTGGGATCGGCGAAGTCACGGCGCCAGATGGAGATCATCGTGCGCAGCTCGTCTGCGTAGACTGCGGCCTCGGCGGAGGTCGTATCGCTTTCACCCTGATACCAGACGACACCGGAGATGGGGAAGGGGCGGACCTGAGAGAGGGCGAATTCGTAGAGGGTACCGTCGCCGTTCCACTGACAGAAGGGCTCAACGGTGTGGTCGATATGCTTGCTCTCGGGCGGAACGTGAATGCCTGCGGCCTCAAACGCGCCGCGCGGCACCCAGCTTTCGATGACGGATGCGCCCTGATAACAGCCGATCAGACCGACGGCAATTCCGGGATTCTGCTCGGAGAAGCGGCGGGCGGTGAGATAGGGGATGGCAGGCCAGTTGTCAAGCATATCAGCCTTTGCTGTCAGCCAGCCGTCCTTGGGTGTGTACGGCTCGTCCGGCTGCATACGGTAGGTCGAATACAAGCGCAGAGCCGAATTGTTCTCGTAGATATCGCGGTAAAGGCCGGACTCGCGAAGCTTATACTGCATATTGGACTGACCGGCAAAGAGGAACACCTCGCCTATGTGGATGTCAAAGAGCACGATCTCTTCACCGTCGCCCTCGGCACTCAGAATATGCGGACCGCCGTAGGGAAGCGGACGGAACAGAGCGATGAATCTGCCGTTCTTCGGTGAAACGGTCTGCTCAAATTCCGCGAAGCGGATGGTGACTGCGCCCACGGCTTCTCCGTATACGAGGATGGGCTTGTTCGCGGGGAAGACCATATGGTGGTTGAAAATGGGGGCTAATTTCATGGGAACTCCTTTCGTTGCCGCAGGGCTTTGCTTTTTTTGCGTCCTTTTCTTTTGAGGACAGTATGCGCTGCATTCTGCTGTCCGATACCAGGGACCGGGCGGATATGGCGCCTGTGCTTGCGGCGTATCATCCGCAGAACATCTAAATGATAACATGAAACTGCACGTTTGTCAAGAGCCGGTAAAAAAACTGCCCCAAAGATCCGCCGCAAGGTCGGTTTTTCCATCATTTCCCGGCGAAAGAGCAGGCGGTCCGTGCCGATTTCCGAGAAGGTGTGCAAAAAGGACAGACAGGGTGTGACAGAGAATTGCTTTGGGTTGTGGTACAATATAGGCACACGGCAGATACGGTGTCCATCCCTGCCGCACGGTGTCCGGAACCGCTGCGGAAAAGAGGTGCAGTCTGTCCGTAGAAGAAGATAAATACAAGGAAGGATCAGAGTATGACAAACAAAACAAATCGTTCTGCAGCTGCAAGCACGGCGGCGTATCCCGAGGACGGTCGGGAGTTAAAGGGGGATTCTGCACCGATGCAGGACGTAGACGGTGCAGAATCCGAGGGAGAGGACGTGGGGGTGCCGTATTCAAGGCAGCTTTTGCGTCTTGGTTCGCGGATTGCGGAGGAGCTGTGTCCCGGCGGGACGGCGCTTCTGCGCAAGCGTGCGGTAAGGCAAGCCGTACGCCGCATTCTGTTCGTTCTTGCATCGGCTGTCATCGCTGCCCTGCTGTGCGGCGCGCGGCTCGCGTGGGACGTTCGCCCTCTGGGGCTTGCGTTTCTGTGTGCGGCCTCCGGAGGGGCGGCGGTGGCGTCGGCGGCGGTCGGATGTCTTGCGGCGCTGATATCGGAGGGCGGTGATGCGGTTCTGTATCTGGGCGGCACGGTGATTGCGGTCGGGATGCGGTACGCTGTCGGCCGGTTTCTCGGCGGAGAGGACGGGTTCGGCGCGGACAAGCCGCGTCTGCGGCGCGCCGTGCGCGCAAAAAAAGAGCGGATGCGGGCGGACACCGACGGTACGGAGGAGGCGGTGGGAGCCAGGATCGTCCGCATCGGACGGGGATTGCTCCCGTCCGGCGTGTTTACACAGAGCCGGGGTGCCCGCGTGGGAATTGCCGTGCTGTCGGCACTTCCTGCAGCCATCGGATATTTGCTCTCGGATGCCGGCGCGCTTGGCTTGCCTGCATCGGGCGCGGCGATTCCGGCGTGCAGGGCGCTGTTCGTGATCGCGGCTGTGCCGACGTTTACCTACCTGCTCGGCGGACTTGCGGACGGCAGACGCACCTCTCCGGCACAGTTTGAGGCGGGTGTCGGCGTGCTGTGCTATGCGCTGACTGCCTCCATGGGAACGCTTATGCTGTTCGGATTTTCTGCCAGGCTTCTGTGTGCTCATGCGATGACGCTGATTCTTGCGCGCAGACACGGCTATCTGCGCGGTGCTATGGGCGGTCTTCTGTGCGGCTTTGCCTGCGATGGGCTGTATGCGCCTGCCTTTGCTATCGTTGGCGGTGTGTTTGGCCTGCTGTGCGAGGTACATATGGCGGCGGCTGTTTTGCTGTCGCTTCTTGGCGGCGGGATCTATGCCGTCGGATGCGGTGAGTTTGCCGCATTGCGCTCCGTCGTGCCGGAGATGATCGTTGTGAGTGCGGCGGCGTATCCGATCCTGCGGTATCTGCCGGGCCTTTTGCCGCGCAAGGGCCTGTCTGCGGTACAAACGGAGCTGAGCGTCGGTGTGGGCACGACGACGGCCGATCCCGGTGCACCGACCTGCGAAATGCTCGGCATTACGCCGCTTCCCGTGCAGCTTGACGCGCTGTCGGGGATCCTGCACGGGCTTTCCGCTACCTTCTATCATTTATCGGACCGCACGCGCAAGCCGGGCCTTTACGAGATCAGACAGATGTGCGAGGGAATCTCTGACCGCTGGTGCGCATCTTGTGCCGGCAGACAGCTTTGCTGGGAAACGGATTTTTCGTCTACGGCGGATGCCATGGGACGGATCACGCTGTGTATTCACAGAAAGGGCAGAGCTGAAAACGGTGCGGCGCTGTCGCCGCTGTACGAGCGGTGTCAGAATCTTCCCAATATGCTTGCGGCAATGAACGACGCCGCCTCACACCTCTGTCAGGAAAAGATGATGCGCGACAAAACGGAAACCGCCGCGTGTGATTACGAGGGAATGGCAGATCTTCTGCGCGCGACAGCGGAGGAGAGCGTGCGTGCCGCAAAATGCGATCCGGTGCTGTCGGGACGCCTGAAGCGTGCCATGGAGCGGATGGGATTTTCCGCGGAGGCAGTTTCGGTCTACGGAGAGAGAAGACACACGGTGATTGCGCACGGCGTCAGCATCGGAGGCGGCGGCACCTCTCTGCTTGGCACCGAGGAGCTGCGCGAGGCGTTTTCCGCACTTTCCGGCGTGCGGTATCAGCCGCCCGAATACAGCCTTTCGGAGGGTGGGCGTAAATTGAGCATGACGATGCGTGCCGCACAGAAAATCGCTGTTTCCTGCGGAAGCTGGGGAGAAAAAAAGGCAGGAGAGGAGGTGACGGGGGACGTCAGCGCTCTGTTTGCCAACCGATCGGATCACTTTTATGCACTTGTGTGCGATGGGATGGGCTCGGGCAGGGAGGCGTCTGTAACGGCGCAGATCTCCGCGCTCTTTATGGAAAAGCTATTATCCGTATCGACGGCAAAGGGTGCTGCACTCCGTTTGCTCAACGGCTTTCTGCGGGCACGCAGCGGTGAGTGTGCGGCAACGCTTGATCTGTGTGAGATCGATATGATCCTGGGGCGCGCCTCCTTTGTGAAATGCGGCGCAGCGCCCTCGTATCTCATTCGGGGCGGTGAGCTGTTCCGGATCGCCTCGGAAACGATGCCGCTTGGAATTTTGCGTGAGGTGACGGCACAGGAAACGACGGTTTCGCTGCTGGGGGGAGATATGCTGCTGTTTTTCTCGGACGGCGTTTGCGGCGACGGGGAGGACAACCGGTGGATCCTTGGGACCGTGCAGGCGTCGGAGCGTGCCTGGCACGCAAAGCACGCAGGACAGCGGGCCGCGCGTGAGGTCGCCTCGGATGGAACGGAGGAGGCGTTTGCGGCGGACGGCGGACGGGAAGGAGGTGCAATGTGCGATCTTCCCCAGTATCTTGCGCAGAGGCTCGGTGCGGCGGCAGCCGAGCGCGTGGGGCGGGGAGACGACAGAACGGTTGCAGTCGTTTGTATCAAGGAGCTTGTATGAGGCAGGCGGAGGCTGTGCCCGCAAAGGTGCGGACAGCGGCTTCCGCCCTCCTCTTTTTTTGTCTGGAATACAGGGGCGCGAGGAAAATTCACATAACAGACACGAAAATTTTACAAATTGGTATAAAATATATGGTATAATTATTATGCGTATCCCCGGAAACCAACGATACTTTTTAATCTCCGGACACAAAAAACAGAACCGCTGCCGCGTATGCGTGCGGCGTTTTCACTGAAATGGATACACAGAAAGCTCCGATATCGATGAAACTGAACCTGAAACGCGGAACCCTGATCCCGATGTGGTGCACAATCTGCATTGCTGTGATCGCGTGTTCCCTTTTGTTTGCCGTGATTTATGCAGCAGTGGGCCGTGTCAGCCGTGACCGGGTTCCACCGGTCATTTATACGGACGGCGCGCCTGCCTCTTTTTCCGTACACGCCGATTACGCCGATTTTCTGGAGGGTGTCCGTGCCGAGGACGACCGCTCCGGCGACGTTACCTCCTCGCTCGTCGTGGAGAGTGTTTACGGCATGAACGAATCCGGTGAAACGACGGTAACGTACGCCGCCTTTGATGCGGCGGGCAACGTCACCAAGCTGTCGAGAAGCGTCGTGCTTACCGATTACACGGCACCGCGCTTCTCGCTTGACGAGGCTCTTGTCTATAAATACGGATCCTCCTTTGACGTCATCGGCGCGGTGCGCGTTTCGGACGTCATTGACGGCGATCTGTCCAAGAAGGTCAAGGCGACGATGCTCTCCGATGCATCGTCCATTGCCGAGGAAGGCACGCACGAGGTGCAGTTCCGTGTAACGAACTCCATCGGAGATACCGTTTCCGTGGTGCTTCCCGTCGAGATTCATCCCGCAGATGCGTATACCGCCTCGCTGAGCCTCTCGCAGTATCTCGTTTACGCGGTACCGGGCCAGGCGTTCGATCCGGAAAGCTATCTTAGCTCCTTCCGTGCGCGTGCAACCGTCGTTTCGCTGAAGGACAGGATTCCCGCCGGAATGCAGCTCAGCGTGGAGGGCAGTGTGGACGTCGAGCAGCCGGGCGTGTACCAGATCTGCTATACAGCGCGCTATTCTGTGGACGGCGCCGTTTATACGGGCTATACGAAGCTCATCGTGATCGTTGAGGATGGGGGGAATGTATAAATGGCAGATACGCAGAAGAAAACAGGCATGACACCCGGAGGGGAGCGCGCGCTCCTTCACTACGATCCGATCGTTATCGTCAGGGACGTTGCACGGCGCTGGCTTCTGATTTTGACAGCCGTGGTGCTCTTCACCTGCTGTGCATACATCTATTCCGACAGCACGTATACGCCGCAGTATACGACGAGTGCCACCGTCGTCGTCACGGCACGTGATTCCGACGGTACGGTGTTTTCCAATCTGTCCTCGGCAACCTCACTTGCAGGTGTGTTCGGTACGCTCCTGTCATCCTCTACCATGCAGTCCATCATTTTGGACGAGGTCGGGATTCCCTACTTTGACGGAACCATCCGCGCGTCTGTGCTCCCCGATACCAATCTCATTCTCCTCAACGTCACCGCCGCTGATCCGAGAACTGCGTTTCTCGTCATGCGTGCCGTGCTTGAGCATCACGACGTCGTTACGGCTGAGGTCATCGGCAATATTGTCGTGGAAACGCTCGTTTTGCCGACCGTTCCCGCCTCCCCCTCCAATGGAAGCGGCGTTCTTTCGCGCGTGAAGCGCGTCGTCGTTCTCAGTACGATCGGCATGATCGTGCTGCTCGGCGTCCTTTCTTATCTGCGTGACAGCGTACGCTCCCGTACGGAGGCGGAAAATAAGCTCAACTGCTGGTGTCTTGGTGAGATTGCACACGAGCCCCTGTACAGGTCCTTCAAGGATTTCATAAGACGCCGCCGCATCGGGCTTCTTCTGACGAACCCGGCGGTATCGTTCCGCTTCTCGGAAACGTTTTCCAGACTTCGCCGCCGCGTGGAGCAGCACATGGGAACCGGAAAGGTGCTGATGGTGACCTCCGTGATGGAAAACGAGGGAAAATCGACCGTAGCGGTCAACCTGGCGCTTGCAATGGCGAAAAAACATTCCAAGGTCCTGTTAATCGATTTGGATTTGCATAAGCCTGCGTGCTATAAGCTCCTCTCTATGAAAAATCCTGCGCCGAGCGTTCGTGACGTCATCTGCGGCACGACGGCGCTGGCGGATGCCGTGGTGCAGGATCCCATGTCCGGTCTGTACGCGCTGATCCAGGAAAAGGCGGATCGCGATCCGTTTACCCTTTTCAGCATGGAGAATCTGCACAGATTCCTTGCGGAGGCACGCAGCAGCTTCGATTGGATCGTGCTCGACCTTTCACCCATGTCCGTAACGCCGGAGGCTGAAATCATGGCGGATCTTGCGGATTCTGCGCTGCTCGTCGTTCAGCAGAATCGCTGCCGGACAAAATCCATCAACCGCGCAATCGGCGTTCTCACGGGAGAACGCGCACAAAGAGGCGGCCGCCGCCGCGCAAAGCTTCTCGGCTGTGTCGTGAATAACGTGTATAGCTCGCTGCTGTCCGGTCATGAGGGCTACGGATACGGCTACGGAAACGGCTACGGCGATCGGTACAGCAAATATTCCTACGGGAAATACGGAAAATACGGAAAGTACGGCAAGTATGGAAAATACGGTGCATACGGAAAGAAGTCCTCTGCCGCATCCGCCGGAAAGGACGGTGACGCATAATGGATGAAAAGCGTCAGGGAGCGCAGAGCACGCAAGACAACTCTGCCTCCATCGATATGATGATTCTTTTGGAAAACGTCCGGCGCGGCATCCTCCACTATTGGAAGCTCGGCGTTCTGCTTGTGCTCGTCTGTGCCGTCGGCTTGGCGGCGTATGCGCGTGCGACGTGGGCGCCGCAGTATACTGCGCAGGCATCGTTCACCGTGCGTGTGGTCAATCCGCTCTATGCATCCGCAAACGTCTATAATATCAAAACGACGGAGCAGATGGATAAGACGTTCCCGCAGATCCTTCAAAGCCAGGCGCTCCGGCGCGAGGTGACGAAGACGCTCGGAACCTCGTATCTTCCCGCAATCGAAACGACGGTCCTTGAGGGCACCAACGTGCTGACGATGCGCGTCCGCTCCGGTGATCCCGAATGGGCGTATACCGTTCTGCGCGCGGTGATGGATTGCTATCCGAGCGTTGCGGAATTCGTTATCGGTCCGACCAAAATGGTTCTTCTGGATGACAGCGGTGTTCCGACGGCACCCTCCAATTCGTATGATTTTGTCGGAGAGGCAGCCCGCGGTGCGCTGATTGGTGCACTCCTGTTTGCGGTGTTTATCCTCGTGATGTCCTTTGGACGGCATACCGTCCGAAATGAGGACGATATCAAGGAGCTTTTGAACCTGCCGTGTCTGGGACATCTGCCCGCAACCAAGATCGTAGGTCGTGACCTTTCCTGTCCGCTCGTTACTGCAGACCGCGGCCGCTATGGATTCACTGATGCGGTGCGCCTGATGCGTCTGCATACAGAGCGTGAAATGAGTGAGCAGAATAAAAAGGTCGTTTTGGTCACCTCGGCAACACCGGGAGAAGGAAAAACGACGATTTCGGTCAACCTGGCAATTACCCTTGCGCAAAAGGGCTCGCGCGTGCTTCTCATTGACTGCGACTTCCACAATCCTTCCGTGTCGGAGGCGTTTGGAATCCAAAACGCAGGCGGTCTTGCGGATTTCCTTGAAGGCCGCATCAGCGTCAAGGAGTCTGTCAGACAGACGGGAGTCCACCATCTGTCCGTGATTACTGCGGGTGTTCCGCAGGAGTATAACACCGTGCGTCTGCTGTCCGGCGAGTGGATCAAGCGACTCATCGATGCTGCACGTGCAATCTACGACTATATCATTCTGGATACGCCTCCCTGCGGTCTTCTTACCGATGCTTCAGAGGTGGCAGAGGTGGCCGATGCAGCGCTGCTCGTTGTGCGTCAGGACTATGCGCCGTGCGCATCCATCCTCGATGCAGCACGGTATCTGACCGATATGAAGCTTCCGATCCTCGGATGCGTCATGAACGGTGTGGCTTCCAACGTGACGTCCTACGGAAGCGGATACGGTTACGGGTATGGATACGGTTATGGTTACGGAAGCTATGGAAGCTACGGAAGCAGAACCGAAGCGGATACGTCCGATCAGACCTCGTCCTCAGCGAATTCCCGTGTGTAAAATTCTGCTTGAAATATCCGGCTGCAAACAAAGCCCGGGGCTCTCTGCGATGGCATTTTGCCATACTGCGGAGCCGCTCCGGGACTTTTTTGTGAAATATCAGAAAACTACTTGACAAATGGGATGCTTTCTGCTATAATATATACGTTGCAAAATCGGGGTGTGGCTCAGTTTGGTAGAGCGCTTGGTTCGGGACCAAGAGGCCGGAAGTTCAAATCTTCTCACTCCGACCAAAAACAAAGAAAGGACCGCTTGGCGGTCCTCTTGTTTTTGGCCTGTGCAAGAGGGTTGTCCTGCTTACGGCCAAAAGATTTGCCGCGAGTATGGATGTTGGCGAGAGAAAACAGAGTGCATAGGACGAGGTGTGCCCGGCAAATCTTTGGACTTTACACGCGCTGCGTGTAAAGTCGTAGGAACCGGTTCAAATCTTCTCACTCCGACCAAAACAAAAAAGGAACGGCCGAGCCGTTCCTTTTTTTGTTTTGCATTGCAGTCGGTCGTATGGAATATTTGGCCTTTTGTGGCCCGAACCAATTCGGGACCAAGGGTGAGCAAGGGAAAACAGCCCTGCGAGCTGTTTTCGCGCAGCGATACCGCCCAAAGCAGGGAGCGATGGAAGCGAAGCTGTGCTTCGCGCGCGGGGCGACCATGCGACGGCGGAGGGCCTCCGGAAGTTCAAATCTTCTTGATCTATAATTACTCGACGTGCGGAATAGGTGGTGCAAACAAACCCTTCAAGTCGTCTGTTTCACTTGCTTTTGTCCACGCAGCCATTCCATTTTTCCAAACCAAGCTATCAGCGGTAAGCTGTCCTGCGGTTACCATCTGTGTCAACACGGAAATATCAAACTGTCCCGTAGATTGTCCGTTGACTACTACATGATATGCCACAGTAGGAATGGGAGGAGGTACAGCGCCGGGAGTTGTCTGCTGATTGATACCACCCATCATATTGTTCATAGCGCCGGCAATGTTCTGACCGACGGCGCCACCGACCGCTATACTTGCCATCATAGCGGCCATGTTGAATCCTGTGCCATCACCGCCGCCACCGATATTTACATCGCCAGCTCCGTTTGCTCCCATCTGACCAAGAGCCTGTGCACCAGCCACGCCGACCTCTGCTTGCTTCTCAACTTGGAATGCACCAATATTAGCCGTCTGAGTCTGCTTATGCTGTGTATACTGTGCCTCTTCTCTCTGTACTCTGAGAGATTCTTGATAGTGTTCCGCTTCAATTCTCTGCTTGTCTGCAATGTCCTTGATTCTTGCTTCTGCCTCAGCTTTTGCAGTTGCACCGGCAATATCCTTGGTTACGCTCATAAGCTGACGATAGCCCTCGCTGGACTTGTCAATTTCAATCGCCCCAATATCAATGCCAGACACAGCCACACCAAATGTTTCTTTCAGTCTTTCGCTGAGATCATATTCCACAACATCGTTGATCTGCGCTGTCTTGCTTTCGATCTGAACTACGGGAATGTTGTGAGCCGCAGGAGCGTTGGCAACCACATCTTTCACATAGCGATTGACAGCATCACGAATCTGCTTTTGAAAATCGTCAAGGTTGAATGTGCTGAGTCTATGTAATTTGATAAATTCACGATAATCGGCAATGCCAAAGCTGATAGTACCTCTGACCGCAACTGGAATACCAAAATCTGCGAATCTCGGATCGTACACATCGAAGAACGGCACACCAAACTTCACCTGGATAATACGGGCGAGATTGATGAAATAAATCTCTGCCTGGAACGGAGTGCCACCCTCGTATGCCAAACCGATAATGCTCGACAGTACTGGGAAGTTAGCGGTCTTGATTGTCTGATCGAAAGGGCCGACAATAAAATCCTGCATTGTTCCATTTTTCTGC
>JAGBZV010000102.1 GCA_017628075.1 Clostridia bacterium | reverse complement strand
TTATTATATCACATCCATCATTCCCTGTCAATAGATAAATCCACAAAAATTCCATCAAGAACATGATATGCCCCCCAAAAGTGTCTGACCTTTTGGAGGGCATTGTTGATAGGAGGGGGCGCTTCTTCACAAGCCGGTGAATATTGCTGCACCGGTATGTAGGCTATAATGGATTTTTTGTCATCCGTATATGATGCGTTCAGCGCTCCAGATGCAGCTCCTCGCAGGAGGTACACTCATAGCGATCGATGCTGAAGGGACCGATGAAGCGGTTATTCCGAGCTGTCACGTTAACGCAGTGATCAAAGCGGATCAATCCCCTGGCATCCGTCCACTTTTCAGCAGCAGGAGAACGGAAGACCGTATTGTTTTCAAACGTCAGATGTGCCGTTGAATATGCGTAGACAACAGGAGTGTCTGCGGTGTCGAAGACGTTGTCATGAATACGGATGTTTTTATGGAACGGCAGGCGGATATCGGGCTCCGGTACGATGGGGCATATCGATATGATACCCTCACCGAACTGATAAACAGAAGTCAGGCAAGCGTCTGTAAAGACATTGTTCGAAATCTCGACGTCGTGACATTCACCGGATTCAAACCAGAAGTTGGAATCTCCCGCAACGAGAATCGCTGCGCCGGAGGATGCAAAAACGTTGTCTGTGATGCGGACGGGCTTGGGTGTCGAAAGCAGAACGCCGCGAGCCCGGCAGGAGCCGAATCGATTTCTTCTGCAGATAAAGGATACGGTATTGGTAAGATTATCCAGCGACAGCGCAGCGGGTTGTCCTGCTGCCACAAGGATATCCTCCGGCAGATCCTCCTCAAAGACGACCGTGAACGAGTCGAGCGTTTCTCCGAGTGTGTACTGTGCAACGACGGCTCTTCCTACTGCAGACATATGCTTTCTCTCAATAAAACCGATCGTATCACCGGGTTGTGCCCAATAATGAAAGCCACAGGCCTGCGGGTGCTCATATTTGCAAACGAGGGTGCGTGCATTTTCAATGCGTGTTACGGTTACACAGCAGCCGTGAACGTTGATTGGATCGTCCATCAGACCGACGAAGGAGCATTCCTCAATCGTAACCGTACCGCGGTTACAGGTGATATGCATACCGTCGTCCCTGCCGCCCGAGATCAGACGGCCGGCCGCCACGTTTGGCAGAAAATGAACGCGGCGGTACGTCAGATTTTCGCTGAACTGCGCAAGACATCCAAGTCCTCCGCAGGAATGGAACGTGATATCCTCAAAGGTGATATCACGGCACATTTCGCAGAAGGCACCGGCGTGCATACGGTCATTGTGGCGAAGAACGAAAATATTGCCCGGAGCAACGTTGCTTGCATCCTCTGTGTGGAAGCGGTAGACGCAGTTACCGAGATCCTCCACGGAAACGGGATTGAATCTGTCACCGGAATCGCGACGGACGGTTCTTGTCTGCACGTCGTACTGAATTGCGGAGCCGCGCTGCAGCGGATACCATTCGCCATTTCCGGTATCAAACCAAAGCCAAGCATCGCGGACCTCATGCGGGAATGCCTGCGGATCCACGTACATATCTACCCACTGTGTATCACCCATATGAACGTCGCGGACAATACCCTCCGCAACAAGCGGCTTTTTCCAATCCACGACAGCGTTTCTGACCGTGATATCCTCACATCCGTCAAGCGTGAACGGCTGCATCTGTCCAACGAAATAAAGACGAGAGCCGCCGAAGTCCAGCGTGATATGCTTCATGCCGCGCATCCAGATTCCGAGCTTGCGCGTTGGAAGCACATCCGTGTTTGAAAGGCGGTAATCATACGTGAATTTCGGAGAAAAATAATATTCACCGGGAGCAAACACAAACTCCGTGTTTTCGCTGTGTGCGCAGAGCAGCGCGTGCAGCGCCTCTGTAATATCGGTGCCGGGGAGAATTCCGTGGGCAGCGCAATCAAGGGTACATCTTTTGATTTCCATGTTTTATAAATCCTTCCTTCGTTGAATCATCAAGCCTGTGATGCGATTCTCTGCCAGAACGTATCGTCCGGAGGTGCACAGCTCTCATCGGTCATAATGGTTGCGGATGCGAGCGCCGTTCCTGCCCGGACGGCATCAGACAGAGGCATTCCGCGAGAGAGTCCCATAACCATACCGGAGAGGAAGGCATCACCTGCGCCGGTAGAGTCGACTGACTCCGTCGGAATTGCAGGTACCGTACCTCCCGCATTGCAGTCCGCTTCGTAATATACCGCTCCGCGCTCACCCATGGTAACGACCATTGCACGGCACCCGAGCGCAGGTACACGCGCCTTGAGCAGAGTATACATTTCCTCCGGGGTGGCCGAGGTTAAGTCACAACCAAAGAGGCGTCCAGCTTCGATCTCGTTGCAGACAAAGCAATCAAGCGCAGCGACAAAATCGGGACGTGCAAGAATAATACTCATGTTCCCGACGACGGTGTAGACGGGCTTACCGTATTTTTTAGCAAGCGCCAAAACGCAGCTGTCAAGTGCCTCGGAGGTATCGAGCTCCAATATCACGTTATCACAGGAGGATATGAGCTCATCTCCCTTTTCTGCGAGAAGTGCCTCCAGCGCCGCAGTATTTGGAGGACATGAAATCTGCCCTGCCACACTGCCGTCGCTGTCAAGAATGACCATCCAGGTTCCGATTCCGTTTTCTGAAACGGTTTTCATGTAGGTTGTGTCGCAGCCTCTTGCGCTGAGGCGCTTGACAACATCGTTTCCGAGTGCCGAATCCTCGGTCAGTGAGGCAAATGTGACCGGCATTCCGGTATTTGCGATATTTTCCGCAACGTTGCGGGAAACACCGCCGTGGATAAATCGGATATATCCGACGTTGCGTCCTGCCGCTACGTAGTTCTCTGCGGCAAAGCCCTTAATGTCAACAAAGACAAATCCGATAACAAGAGTTCCTGGCATAGTCAGTTCCAAGCCCGTCGTGCGGGCGATCCTTTTTTTGAATGTAATGTTTTTTTGTGTATCTGACGTTCGTGCAGACGCTTACATTGTAACACAATTTTCGCAGAAAAGCAACCGGATTGTGTAAATTACGTAAAATTTTCAGTTATCCAAGCGCTTTTAATTGTGTGAGCAGCAACGCCCGATTATTGCACGGGAGGCGGCTCATCCGGCGGCGGAAGATGCGCCCCACTGTCCTCATGGGCTGCATCGCTGTTCTCAAAGGCAAATTTTGCCTCTGCTCCGCTGCGATACAAATAAGCGGAAAAGCGTTTGTTTTTCTTGGATATAAAATCGGTAATCAGCGGAGTCCGCCCCGATACAAGGTACTGTGCAACCTCCTCCGGGGTGAACGTATGAGAGAGAATCGTGGCACTCAGACGGAAGCCGCACCCGTTTTTATATCCCATACACCCCCATGCAAACTGTCCGCGGACAACGTCGCATCCGCAGAGAGGGCAAGCACCTGCTCGGATCAGGGGACCGTGATTTGTCTGTCCGGTGGATTTTTGCTTTGTGCCGTTCTTTCCTTTCGTTGGTTTATATGGGACTCTCGTAACGGTCGTCTTATCCTTTTTTTCGAATATTTCACTGATTTCCTGCTGTGCAATGGAAACACAGCCCTCAACGGTGTCCTCTCCGCGATAAACACGCTTGAGTGCGCGTCCGAGCGTTGAGGTTTTGTATTTATCCATTCGGATCTCCATGCGATCAAGCGACTGTACGAGAAATTCGCCGTCGGGAAGAATGGTATAGACGCCTTTTTTCAGTTGGATATAGCCGGAGGTAATGGCATTGTTGATAATGCCGGTTCGCGTCGCCTCAGTACCAAGCTCCAGGCCCTCAAAAATAGCGCGGTAGTCCTCCGTATCATCCGCATCCTCTTCCTCCTCTGTGATTCCGAGTGCGGCAAGTGCGCGCTTCTTTGAGCTTTTATCATCCTTGAAAGGGTTTTTGAGATAGTTGTTCAGCGTTTCAATCGTATAATGCTCCGGCGGCTTTGTTTCACGGTCAACGGGAACGAAGTGAACCTTGACGCATTCTCCCATCTCAAGCCTT
>JAGBZV010000101.1 GCA_017628075.1 Clostridia bacterium | reverse complement strand
CACATAATCGTATGGGCACGTCTGTCACACGGCTTCGGAGTGTATCGCATAATCTTTCTCCTTTTCATAATGAAACACCTTGCGGTGCCGCAAATGTACACACGCAGTGCGTGCGCACAGGCGCGAGCGCACGGTGTCCTCCTGCCAAAAATCGCAGATCTCCGGCAAATACCCTGAAAAAGCAAAAGACCGCTTACGCGGTCTCAGCTTTAAGCTTACGCTTCTTTCTTTACGATCTCTTTGCCGTCGTAATAGCCGCATGCCTTGCATACGCGGTGAGCCAGATTGTATTCTCCGCAGTGCTGGCACTTGACCATGCCGGGCATCTCGAGCTTCCAGACGTTGGAGCGTCTTTTGTCTCTGCGAGCCTTGGACGTTTTTCTCTTCGGAACTGCCATCCTGATATACCTCCTTGTGGGCTATAATCTATTTGCACACTACTCTATATTATACACCAAAGTTTACGGATTTTCAAGTAGTTTTTGCAAAATTGCAAGTCTTGGATCAATTTCTTTTTTTGCCGAGCAGCCGCAATCGCCCTCCGACAGCTTTTTTCCGCACTTCGGACAGAGTCCGGGGCAGTCCTCGCGGCACAAATGATACATGGGAAGCTCCAGAACGAAGGCTTCGGTGATATCGTCATCGATCTCCACGAAGTGTCCGTCCAGCGTCAGAAGCTCGTCCTCGTAGTCCTCATCGTGCTCGTGATCCTGCGTATGTCTGTCCGCACCCGTCTCGATCAGCCGGCTGACGGAGAAGGTGGCCGACGTGGAAATCGGCTCCAGACAGCGAGCGCAGACGGTATCGTACAAAGCGGTAGCGGAAGCGACCAGCGTCATGTAGCCGTGTTTATCGGTAACGGTGACCCGCACCTGGATCGGCTCTCTCAGCGTGATCTCATCAGGCAGAAGAACGCCTTCGTCACTCGGCATATAGGAATACTCCGCTTCCAGAACGGATTTCCGTCCGTCCAGCAGAGAAGTCAGGTCGATGCGCACAGCGTTCCCTCCTTTTCGCAATAATACTGCAAATACATATTATACAGGAAGATTTCCGTTCTGTCAATGGTTTTGAGGAATTTCTTTCAGAATATATGCAAGGATACACACAAGGACATACCCTTGCAGGGGTTTGGAGTTTTCTCATAAAAATCCTGCACACTCTTGTATTGTTCATAATCTTCTGTTATAATAATGAAAGTATTACAACAAACGGAGATTATTATGAAACTTGCCGGACGCATCGCCAAAGGGATCGTGGTCGCCTTTGTCGCGATCTTCAACATTATGTTTATTTTCCGCTGCTGTGTGGCGGCGGATCAGAGCCATCTGAACGATCTCATCCCCACCGACGCACTCCGCGCCGCCTACGCGGACGGGGATGCGGGCATCATCACCCACGATATGGCGGCGGAGATCGCCGAGAACGGCTACATGTCCTGCTACGCCTTTGCATGGTCGCCCGAGGCGAAGGAGGTACAGATCACCGTCCGCTACAACAACAGCGTATACGAATACAACGGACTGCCCGAGGGAGACGAATTCCTCTTCACGCTGAAGGAATCCGTTACGGAAACCGTCTACACGCCCACCCGAATCGAAACGGATGAAATGTGGATGTACAACTACCGCCGCCTGGTCTTCTCCGATGTAGAGGCGTACGAAGCAAGCAATCTGGTGCTCTTCATGCACCACGGAGAGACGCAGATCTCCTCCGACACCAT
>JAGBZV010000100.1 GCA_017628075.1 Clostridia bacterium | reverse complement strand
CGTGATGCTCATTTTTGAGCATCACGCCAAAACGTTCCGGATCTTATATTGCTACAGTCTTCATTGCTGTGCTGCATCGTGCAGATCTTCCGTGATCTCACGGTTTTTACGGGTACAGATACCGCCGACGTACAGCATAATATAGTAGCCCATTGCGGCAAGGAGAAGCAGCTCTGCGTACGGCTGAAGCAGCGTGATCACATCCCAGATATCCCTGGGTGCACCCACCTCTGCAATTTCGGAAAACATATTCGCAGTGCTCATGACAAAACGGAAGAAAAACAGCAGCCCTGTCATCCACAGATACAGTCTGCGCAAAACGTTTTGCTTTCGTGATGCTGCAGGCTCATCACAGATCTCCACGCGAAGCCGCACGGGCTCCTGCGGTCTGCTTGCCCACCACCTGCGATCTTTGCTTTTTTTCTGCCTCATAAAGGCCACACGGATCAGCGAGCAGAGGAACACAAGGCTCAAGCACGTAAACAGCGACAGAAAATAATTCAGGATCCAATAGGAGAGATAGTACGACAAAGCACGCTGAATCGCCGTGGTCCCTGCAAGATATACGATCTCTGCGATGCCCGCTCCATACGCAATCGTAGCGGAGCAAGCAAGAAGGATGATCGGCACAATGGATTTTTTTACTCCGTATCGGAGCACGGAATATCCAAGAAGGCCGTATCCAAGACATTGATACGCGTATGTCAGTATAATCAAAAGATAATACAGGCTCCATTGCAGAACGGTTACCGCCGTAGACGGATAATAAACGGCAATATATGTATCCACGTATACAAGAACCGCTCGCAGAACACAATCCACAAGCAAAGTGCCTCCGATCATACAGAAGATCGAGAGCCACTTGATGTAGTGGAGCATTTTCTGTTCCCTTACCGCGCCCATCCGTTCTGTTTCTGCCTTTTTCTGCACAGCAGACGCCGTGCGCGCTCTAGCAGGATGCTTTTCATTCATCATCGTATTTGCTTACGCCTCTCATAAATTGGATGGCTTCTCCTTTTTCTGTGATTCACACCCAGGAATCTGTACGCTCAGCCTTGCTGCGATTTGCATCCAGATAGTTCTGCAGAATGATCTGTGCAGACAATGTATCGATAACCGTCTTGCGCTTTCCTGATTTGATATTGGTTTCATTGAGGATCCGATGCGCCGCCGCAGTTGTCAGCCTTTCGTCGAATTTCACAATCGGAAGGTCCGTCATCGTCTGTAAAAGCGCAACAAAGGACTGTACCTTTTCCGCACGCGGGCCGAACGTTCCATTCATATTGATCGGATTACCGATCACAATACATCCAACATCGTGCTCCTTTGCAGCTGCAAGAACCTCCTCCGCAATCTTAGGCATATGGCCGGAGCGAATATAACCGATTCCGCCAGCCAGAAATCCAAGCTGATCAGAAACGGCAAGCCCCGTCCGGGCATCACCGAGATCCACACCAAGTATTCGTTTTCCCATAGCGTTCTCCATATCACCAGCGACGTCGATGCAGACAGCCGATCACAGGCTGTCCTCGTATCGCTTGATTTTAAGTGTAGATGTCTTGACGAACGGCGTCCGTCTGACCACGATCTTCTTGATATGCTTATACGGCGGGAATCCGTCGTTCACATACCGCACCGTATCTGCAAGAATGGCCCTCGCGCGCGCGATCTCCTCATCGGAAAGCTGGGTGAGATCCGTATTCTCCGGCAATTCCATTCGGCAGATAAGCGCATCCGCATTGGGGAACACCGCAGCGCAGAGCTGCTGCTCGCCGTCCTTCTCCTCTGCGTATACAAGACATTCGGTAACAAGCGCATCCCGCAGAAGGTAGTGCTCAAGCTCCTCCGGGAGCACCTTCTTTCCGTTGGAAAGCGTAATCACAGACTTGTTTCTGCCCACGATGCGATACGCTCCGGTCCTGGTTTTCTGCACCAGATCTCCGGTAAACAACCAACCGTCCCGAAGAGCCTCGCTTGTTGCCTCGTCGTTTTTGTAATATCCAAGCATGATATTCGGCCCTTTGACGCACAGCTCGCCAATACCGTCCTCGTTCGGTTCGTCGATTTTCACCTCGACGCCGGGAATGGGAAATCCGATATCGTCAGAGCTTCTGTATTGATCGTCGTGCATCAGACAGATCGGTGCCGATTCTGTCAATCCGTATCCAAGGTAAACCGCGTATCCGTACTGCTCAAGCTGTGAAAACACCTGGGAAGAAAGCGGCGCGGCTCCAACCATAATTGCTCTCAGACGCCCGCCCAGAAAGGAATGCACCGTTGAGAAAATCGCTCTCTGCCGTTTTGCGGATGCCTGTCTTGAAAACAGACCAACGGTATGGCGGACGATACCGGTCGCAGCACTCTGCACACCGAACAACGCACGACCGCCTCTGGCTTCAGCATATCCCTTTTTCACAAACCACGCAATGAATTCAAGCACGGCGGGAACAGTCACAAGCAGCGTCGGACGGAACGTCGCAAGATCGGACGGCATACGGCGCAGGCTGTCATTGAATGCAATGCTTGCTCCGCTGTAAAGAAGCGCAAGGTCTGCCATACACGCATATACATGGTGAAGCGGAAGATGTGAGAGTGCGCGGTCCTCCTCGGTGATGCGGATCCGTTTACAGACACTCGTGATATTGGAGCAAACGTTGTACTGCGAGAGCACGACGGTCTTGGAAAGTGCCACCGTTCCCGACGTATATAAAAGAATTCCCTTCGCATTTGCATCCACAACATGGTTTTCGTACGCGGTGTTTCCCAAGTCGCGGAGCGCACCTCCCTGCCGCAAATAGTCCTCGGCATTGGCAAGTGACAGCTTCAAAAGTCCAGGGAGTGAAACTGCCGCCATCTTTTCCTGCATATCCTCGCCGTACAGCACGGCAGAGCATTCTGCATCGGCCAGCACAGCCGACAGCTCGTCCGCGCGAAGCTCACGGTCCAGCGGCACAGCTACGCCGCATCCGCAAGCAACTGCAAGGAAGGAAATCTCCCAAAGATAGGAGCTTTTTCCGATAACCGCAACGGCTTTTCCTTCAAGGCCCATTGCACAGAGATAGACGGCAAGCGCTTTGACATCGCGCACCGCTTCCGCATAGGTTCGCTCAGCATATCCCGATTCAGTGGCAGGATCACGCCAAAGGTAGGCAATATTGTCCGGATATCGCATCTCTACCCCATCAAGAAGGTCACGGAATGACAGGATGTCCCACGTCGGATATTCAGTCTTCTGTTTCATCGTATCGAACGCCACCTCCGACAAAGCGGAAGCATTCTCCTTCTGTTATTTTGCAGTCACAGCCGCATACACTATCAGTATATCATGCAAATATGACAAAAATATGAATGTGTGGTATATTTGTTTCGATTTTTGCTTTGCAGTAGGCACACATTCTTGGGCCGTACGCAGGCTGCACACAGATCCATTCCGCCGCGTCTTCAGCAGGACTCGGTCCAATGCAGCGCCTCTGCTGAAAAACGCCCATAAAATCGCGAATTTTCCAAACATTTAAGCAAATTATTCAATAAAGTCCCTTGACTTGCAGGCACAAATGTGTTATAATTTATGGGATGATATAAGAACGGTGCAGTATTCTAGTTGATGCTGTTTGCTCTGAAAGCGGGCCTAAAAATCCGTTAAAGGGCATATCGATGAAGCTCCTTGTGCCTGCTTTTTACGCCCAGTTCAGGGTGGGTGCTGGGAGATTGGGGGTGCGGGCGTCCCGCAATGGCATGCGGGGTGCGTCCCGTGCTCCTTTGAGGCTTCTTTACGTGGCAGCAAATCGCTCCTTTTCCTGCTCGCAGCTCCTGTGGCAGCATAGGAATTCGGGCAGGATGACGTTTGCAGCTACGTTCAGATGATTAAACCTATCATGCGGTGCGAATTTCTGACGCTGTGGATAGATGTAGCCTGCCTTGCGTGGAGGCAGCGGATTGCGGATCAGGTTTTGCGAAGCCACGGCCGGGCATCGCCAAGACCATTGCCGCATGAAACTGTGTCTGCAAAAGAGGCTAGGAGCAAACGAGGCTTCATTTGGGAAAACCTCTAGACTGTTGTATCAGCAGGTCTTGTGCGGATTGCAGTGCGTTCTCAAAGGCAATCAAGTCGCGGTACTTGGTAACATACCGACGGTCCCTTTAAAGTGAAACCGCTTTTATTGGCAACAAGAAGCAGGGACCGGGGTAATCCAACTTGACTATATGGCGCAAGGTTTACGCACAAGATCACCGTTTTTATATTTTCTTTTCGCGGAGCAGCTCCGGGCGCAAATGCGTTTTCCGGATGCCTCCATCACCCCTACAAATTGATTTCATGGACACACATACAAAACAAAAAAACAAAACAACCGAAAAACCGAAAGCCCGACCGAATGTCCGATGGATCATTACGGTCTTTCTTGTCAGTATCATTAGCTCCGCCCTGCTCTCACTCATCTGCAACGAGCTTGTCGGACACATGGCAACTGTCGCACAGTTTATCGTTCTGCTTCTGATCATTCTGATCGGTATCATCTTTGATATCATCGGCCTTGCCGTTGCAACGGCAGACGAAAAGAAATTCCACTCCATGGCTGCCCACAAAATCAAGGAGGGCAAGCTCGCCGTTCTGATGATCCGGAACGCCGACAAGCTTTCCTCCGTCTGCAATGACGTCGTCGGTGATATCTGCGGCATCGTATCCGGTGCAACAGCCGCCTCCATTGCAATCCGCGTATTCAACGATCCGTCGATATCGTTTGCAGGAAACCTTTTGGTAACGGCACTCGTCTCCGGCATGACCATCGGCGGTAAAGCACTCGGAAAATTCTTCGGCATGAACTATTCAGAGGACATTCTGTATATCATAGCCCGTCTGATACGATTCATTCCCATTAAAACCGGAAAAAAATGAGACTTGATCTTTACTTATATACAAACAGGTACACAGATTCCCGTCAAAAAGCAAAGGCACTGATCTCCGGAGGACAGGTTTACGTCAACGGAGTCCAACGCACAAAGGCGTCCTACGAGGTCCAAATGGATGCTGCTATCGAGATCCGAGGAGAGGTCATGCCCTACGTCGGACGCGGCGGATATAAGCTTGCAGGTGCTCTGCAGGCGTTTTCCATCCATGCAAGCGGCTTTATTTGTGCAGATATCGGCGCCTCTACCGGGGGCTTTACCGATTGCCTTCTCCAACAAGGTGCAGCCAAGGTCTTTTCCATCGATTCCGGATCCGACCAGCTCGCCCAAAAGCTGCGCTGTGACAGCCGCGTTGTAGTCATGGAGCAGTTCAACGCCCGCGATCTTGAATCTGCTCATACGAACGGTACAGTCGATCTCTGCGTCTGTGACGTTTCCTTTATTTCACTCAAGTATATATTCCCGCCCGTCACCCGGATCTTAAGCAGCTACGATCCCGCACGCAAATCCGGATCGTTTGTTGCGCTCGTTAAGCCGCAGTTTGAGGCAGGACGGGACTCCATCGGCCATGGCGGCATTGTCCGCGACAAAAAAGCACATCTGCGCGTGCTCTCCGAAATCATCGAGGCGGCTGCCGCGTATCAGCTATACTGCACAAGCGTGGTGCCCTCCCCCATCGTCGGTGGTGACGGAAACCGTGAATATCTGGCGCATTTTGCGCACAATGCTCCCGATGCCGCAAACCGCGCACTGAACGACCGTGCTTGTCTTTGGAATATCGTTAATTCAAACACTGCCCAAGGAGATTGATCCTATGCAAAAGGCCCTACGTACTCTTGCCTTTTTCCCGAACGCTCAAAAGGATATCGGGCTGCGCCTGACACGCGACGCACTTGCCGTGCTGGCAGATTGCAGCACCGAGCTGCGCCTTCCTCGCTCCATGCGTGCCTCGCTGGAAGATATGATTCCGGCAAACGCCGTTTTTGTCAGCGACGACGTCCTGTTTCCCGGCGCAGACTGTGCCGTGGTCCTCGGCGGCGACGGCTCTGTTATCAAGGCGGCCTCCTCCTGTGCGGATCTCGGTATACCGATTCTCGGCATCAATCTCGGACGTGTAGGATACCTCGCTGAGCTGGAGCAAAACGAGCTTCACCTGCTGCCCCGCCTATGCCGGGGTGAATACCGCGTAGAGCG
>JAGBZV010000099.1 GCA_017628075.1 Clostridia bacterium | reverse complement strand
GGTCGTTGATTGCAACAACTTCGTAGCCTTCAGCGCCGAACATCTGGCGGAAAGCGAGACGGCCGATACGACCGAAACCATTAATGGCAACTTTAACAGACATGTTTGTGTCCTCCGTAATATAATAAATTTTTGGGTACGCAATTTTGTTTTGGGATGTTTTTTATCCCACATACAATATAATTATATACCATTTTCGGCAAGATTTCAAGACCTTTGAGAAAAAATTATCAATTTCTTCGTCCCATACAAAAAAATGGTTGAAAAACTCCGGAATTCGGTAAAATTCTCACAAACGGAATATCCGTCCGCGGATTACAGATATGCGGGAGGCAATCTGCGGACAAACGCATTGTCGGGGGTGTCGGAGAGGTGGAATACGATCTCGCCGCCCGAGGAGATCTCGTCCCAGGTCAGCCATGCGCGGTCGATGGGCGTGCCGTTGACCGTGATGCCGCGGATGTACGGGTTGGTAGCGGGATCCCGGTCGCATACGAATGTCAGCGTGTCCGCAACGCTGCAGCGGTGGAAGCGCCTGGAAAGGCGGATCACCGTGCGGACAAACAGAGGCGTATTGACGTGGAAGACGTTGCTGCCGGGGGCGACCATGTGGATGCCGATGGCGGTCAGGACGTACCAGGCCGACATCTGTCCGACGTCCTCGTTTCCGCAGTAGCCGTACGCGGTGGTGTTGTAGGACTCTCTCTGGATGCGGCGTACCCAGTACTGCGTGCGGTCGGGGCAGCCTGCGTCGGTGAAGATATGCGCGATGTGGTGACAGGGCTCGTTTGGATGGTTGTACGCTGTATTCCACATAGCGCCGAGATCGGATTCTGCCATCAGACGCTCCAGCTCGGATAAGAAGCGCTTTTGTCCCATGAGGGAGATGAGTCCGCGGATGTCGTGCGGAACGAACCAGGATTGCTGGAAGATGTTGCTTTCGGTACAGCCTGCCTCGTCGTATTCACCGCACCACGGTGCAAAGTTGCCTGCCTCGTCGCGCCGGCGCATATAACCCGTTTCGGCGTCAAAGAGATTGCGGTAATTCTGGCCGCGGCGGAAGAATTCGTCTGCCTGTGCGGTGTCACCTCGCTCACGCGCAAGCAGTGCCGTGCAATGGTCTGCAAAGGCATTTTCCAGCGTGCGGGAAATATCGTCCGGCACGTAGCCGAGTCTGAGCATATCCATGGCGCCCGTGCGCTTCGTCCTGGGATCGTTTGCGGAGCGCAGGCAGATATCGTAGGCAAGATCGGTGTCGTAGTCGCGGATGCCCTTGCGGTACGCATCCGTCGTTACGATAACGCCCGGATCACCGAGCATACAGCCCGTTTCGGTGCCAAGCAGCTCCCAACGCGGGAAGGAGAAGCTGCCGTGCTCGGCAATGTCGATGAGTGAGAGGATCATATCGTTGACGGTGTCGGGGCTGATGAGTGTCAGAAGCGGAAATTCACTGCGGAATACGTCCCAGCCGGAAAACACGGTGCGGCGGCGCGAGGAGGGATCACAGTGCAGACAGCCGTCGGAGGTGCGGTAATTGCCGTTGGAATCGGAGATGATGCGCGGATCGAGCAGCGTATGGTACATGGCGGAGTAGAATACGGTCAGCGTTTCTTCGTCTGCGCCCTCGCAGGAAACGACGGAAAGTGCGTCTTCCCACGCAGCCTTGCAGCGCGCGTGCAGCTCGTCAAAGGAAACGCCGGCTGCCTCTGCCATGAAGTTGTCGTACGCGCCCTGCGCATTCATATAAGAGATACCCACGCGTACGCACAGGGTGTCCGTTTCCGGGAGGGTGGGGAAGTCTGCGTAAAACCAAAGCTCCTCGCCCTGATAATCGCCTGCGGACAGCGCATCGTGCTTTGGAGCGCCGCAGTCCCAAAGGCCGGCGTGCTCCCAGGGGGAGGAAAACTCCATATAGAAGTACAGGTCGTAGTTGACACCGCCTTCGCCGCGACCGAAGCCGCCGTGGCTGGAGGGGCAATGAATGACGCCGCGCAGCGTACGGTCATCAACGACGGTCAGCTCCTGTGCGGGGGAGCGGCCTGCGATGCGGCGTGCAAGGTTGATCTGCATCCGACGGTTTCCGGATGCCGGATAGGAAACACGCAGCATACCGGTGTGTGCGGATGCCGTCGTTTCGGCGCGGATGCCATAGGTGTCAAGCGTGACGGCGTAGTAGCCTGCCTCGGTGATTTCCGTGTCGTGGGAGAAATCGGACTCATAGCCGCGTACACCCTCCGGGGTTGCTGTTTTTGCGTCACGGTAGGTTCCGGAGCAAAGGGAGAGGGGGCCGGTGATGGGCATGAGCTGTAGGTTTCCGAGGTCACCGTACCAGCCCACGCCGGACATACGGTTGATGGAGAAGCCGTCGATCGTGGTATGGTGGTAGCTGTAGCCGGAGCCGTTGTCACCGCCCGCAAACGTGTCGGGGCCGAATTGCACCATGCCGGACGGATAGACTGCGCACGGGTGCGTTTTTCCGCCGCCGTGGATGCTGGCTGTTTCGATGTCACCGATGGTGCCGATTTTTGTGCTGACGTATTCGGAGCGAGGTTTCATAGTGGTCGTATGGCTTCCCTGTGGGAAGCATCCTTTCTTTCAGTTTGTCGTTGTGGTGTTCCATTCCTCTGCGAGGATCGCATACATTGCGGTATCAAGCCAGATCGGTTCGCCGGTATTGCTGCGCGTAAACCAGAGATTGCGCACGAGTGTGCCCTCGTGCCGCATACCGAGGCGCTGTGCCAGGTGCACGGAGGCTGTGTTTTCGGGATTGCACATTGCGATCACACGGTGCGCGATGCCGTCTGCAAACGCCGCGCCTATGGCGGCGGACGCCGCCTCGACGGCATAGCCGTTGTGCCAATTTTCCCGATGCAGCATCCATCCAATCTCCCACGTCGAGAAGGCGCACGGAGAAAAGAACAGATGCCCGATTACATGACCGAAGGGATGCGTTTCATCCGGGGGCAGGCAAATGGCGATGAAATCGGGATTTGAAATGCGTCCGGCAAGCTCCGCCTCTGCCTCCGCTCGGTCAAGCGGAGGGTATGGCTCAAAGCGCACGGTGACCGCGTCGGATACGTAGGCGTAAAACGCATCGGCATCCTCTGAAAGGTAGGGGCGCAGGAGCAGCCGTTCCGTTTTTCGTGGCAAGGCGATACGAGTGGATGAGTCCGGAAATAAGATAGGGGAATCGTTTGATGCGGACATTGCACTTCCTCCTTTTTGCGCACGGACTATGGAAAAACCTTTTTTTGGCCTTGGCGGTTAATCGATCCAGATCTTGGTATCGGTGTCGTCCCAGCTTTGCTCAAATTCCGCAAAGGACACGGTGGAGAGAATCTCCTCTACGTGGGATCTGGTGTTGGCGTCGGCATCTGCGGCAAGCAGGTAGTAGATCTTTGCGTAGCCGGTTTCGGTCGAGCCGTAAAACACGGCACCGGTGGAGCCGTCGGCGCAGGTGATCTCTGCGCGGCGGAACGTATGACCGGAAACGGTGACGGCGGTCGTTTTGTCGGAGAGCTTCATCATTGTTCCGGCAGAAAATTCCTCGCGGATGGCACGGTCGGCGTCTTTTCTGGAAACAGTGCCCTCAGTATACTGAAAAACGAGTGAATAAACGGTGCCGGAATACAGTGCTGCGATGTCGTAGCCCTCGGACGCGGAGAGCATATCGGATTTTGCGTCGTAGAGAAACCGCATTCTTCCGTCACGCGCGTAATATACGGTTGGATCGAAGGAAACGGCTGCGGCGTCGGAGGGGGGCGCATCTGTGCGCACCTTCTGCGAGCAGGACGATACGCACGTAAAGCAGAGAAGCAGGGCGAGGAGCAGGGGGAGAATTTTCATATAGGAAACCGTTGCGTTCCGTGGGAACGCTTCATTTCTGTGGGCTTTTGTGGCTGTTTTATTACCAATAGTATAGCACATTTTCCGTTCGGTGTCAATTCCATTTGTCCCGAATTTCAAAAACGAAGGAGGAACCGGACCGGTTCCTCCTATGGATGGATTATTCAGCGGATTCAAACGTTCTGACGGGAGCGGCCTCTACTGCATCTGCAGCCTCGGCAAGATAATCGCCCTCAAAGAGCTCAATCAGTCCATTGTCGCACTGAGATGCGAGTGCGGGATCCATGGGGATTCTGCCGAGAATGGGAAGACCGTATTCTGCGGCAACGGCATCCAGCTTGGATTCACCGAAGACGTAAAGCTTCTTCTGGCAATCGGGACATACGACGTAGGACATATTTTCCACGATGCCGAGCACGGGGATATTCATCATCTGCGCCATACGGACTGCCTTTGCGACGATCATGGACACCAGCTCCTGGGGGCTTGTGACGATGATGACGCCGGAGAGCGGCAGGGATTGGAATACGGTCAGCGGGACGTCGCCCGTTCCGGGAGGCATATCGACGAACATATAATCGACCTCGTCCCAGCAGACGTCGGACCAGAACTGCTTTACCGTTCCGGAAATGAGAGAGCCGCGCCAGACGACGGGAGTTGTTTCATCGTCTAAAAGCAGGTTGACGCTCATGATCTTGGTGCCCATGCGGGACACCAGCGGCAGCATACCGTCCTCGGAGCCGAAGATCTCACCGCGGACGCCGAATGCCTTGTGGATAGAGGGGCCCGTGATATCCGCATCAAGAATGGCGGTTTTATACTCGCGGCGGTTCATCTGGACTGTCAGAAGCGAGGTGACCATGGATTTACCGACACCGCCCTTGCCGGAAACGATGCCGATGACCTTTTTGACGTTGGAGCTCTTGTTTGCCGGCGCCAGCAGGCTTTCGGGCTTGCGGCTCGAACAGTTGGCGGAGCAGGTAGAGCAATCGTGTGTGCAATTTTCTGCCATTGTGTTAGTTCATTCCTTTCATGACTGATATAAACATTATACCCCCTTTGCACGCGAAAATCAAGACTTTTCGGAAAATTCATATATCTTTACGGAAAAAATTGTCAAATCGGTACGTGTGCCGATGCCGTTTTTGCGGCTGTGTGGGGGCGAAATTGGACAAGCGCGGTTTCCTTTGTGCAGAAACAACAAAGAGGCGCGCTTGCGTCGATGGTTATTTGACACGGAAATTTGAAAAAACTCTTTACAATATAGAGGAATTGTGGTATAATATCAGATGGTATGCAAAAAGAAAATGCATACCGTCACCCAATCCCCGGTGCACGGGTCAAAGAGCTGCGATACCGTGGCCATTCACCTGCCGTGTGCTGCGTTTTGGGAAATTATTTACAGAAAGGTGAAGCAACCATGATCAACCAGGAAACCAAGCAGGCAGTTATCGCTGCCAACAAGACCCACGAGACCGATACCGGTTCTCCCGAAGTACAGATTGCCATTCTGACCGCTCGCATCAACGAGCTGAATGAGCACTTCAAGAAGAACCCCAAGGATCATCATTCCCGCCGCGGTATGCTTAAGATGGTCGGCCACAGAAGAAACCTTCTGGGCTACCTTCAGAAGAAGGACATCGCACGTTACCGTGCAATTATTGAGAAGCTGGGTCTGAGAAAGTAATCGTTTTACGGTGCTTTTTCAAAGCTGATCTCTGTATTGAACCGGAAACCTCGGTCGGAGCTTTTCTTTGAGTTCCGACCGTTTCCGTGTCGGTACACAGACGATTCACACAACGGAAGTACGGTGTTTCCTGTGTATAGTAGTTAACCGTGTGCCAAGGCACAGCGCGTTGACGTGCGGTTAACTTCTAAACACGGAGGAACGCCACCAAAAACAAAAAACGGAGGTATTTATCCATGTTTGAGAACTATAAGGTTTTTGAAACCGAGCTCGCAGGCAGACCCCTTTGGGTTGAAACCGGTAAGGTTGCCGGTCTGGCAAATGGCTCTTGTATGATTCACTACGGTGATACGGTCATTCTTGCCTGCGCAACTGCGAGTGCACATCCCAGAGACGGAATTGATTTCCTTCCCCTTTCCGTCGATTTTGAGGAGCGTATGTATTCTGTCGGCCGTATTCCCGGCGGTTACCTGCGCCGTGAGGGCAAGCCCTCTGAGAAGGCAGTCCTGACCTCCCGCGTCATCGACCGCCCCATCCGTCCCCTGTTCCCCAAGGATCTGCGCAACGACGTCAACCTCTCCCTGACGGTCATGAGCGTGGACAGCGACTGCAGCCCTGAGATCACCGGTATGATCGGTGCATCCATCGCGCTGTCTATTTCCGATATTCCGTGGAACGGTCCGATCGCAGGCGTTTTCGTCGGCATGGTCGATGGCCAGTTCATCATCAACCCCACGGCT
This sequence comes from Clostridia bacterium, assembly GCA_017628075.1. Taxonomy (GTDB): domain Bacteria; phylum Bacillota; class Clostridia; order Oscillospirales; family CAG-272; genus RGIG3925. Next base: position 1,866 of record JAGBZV010000099.1, on the reverse strand, counting down.
GCACAGCGTGAGAAGTCTATCCTTGAGCTGACGGTTGCCGGCTCCCGCGAGAAGGTCGTTATGATCGAGGCTGGTGCAAAGGAAGTTTCTGACGACGATATGTTCGATGCAATCATGCTTGCGCATGAGGAGATCAAGAAGCTCTGCGCATTCATTGATGCAATCGTCGGCGCAATCGGCAAGGAGAAGTTCACCTATGAGTCCGGTGAGCTCGACCACGAGATGTTTGACCGCGTCTTCGCATTCTGCGAGCAGGACGTTATGGCTGCACTTGATACCGATGATAAGAACGTCCGCGATGCACGTATGGCTCCCGTCCGTGATGCGATCCTCGCTCAGTTCTCTGAGGAGTATCCCGAAATCGAGAGCGTATACGAGGAGCTGATCTATAAGATCCAGAAGAAGATCGTCCGCCGCTGGCTGCTCGTTGACAAGAAGCGTGTTGACGGCCGCCGTATGGACCAGATGCGTCCGCTTGCTGCAGAGGTTGGTCTGCTGCCGCGCGTTCACGGTACCGGTCTTTTCACCCGCGGTCAGACGCAGGTTCTGACCTGCGCTACGCTGGGCTCCATGTCTGACGTTCAGCTTCTTGACGGCATTGACGAGGAAGATTCCAAGCGTTATATGCACCACTACAATATGCCCGGTTATTCCACCGGTGAAGCAAAGTCCTCCCGCAGCCCCGGTCGCCGTGAGATCGGCCACGGTGCGCTGGCTGAGCGTGCGCTCGTTCCGGTTCTGCCGTCTGTTGCGGAATTCCCCTACGCGATCCGCCTCGTTTCCGAGGTCGTTTCCTCCAACGGTTCCACCTCTCAGGCTTCTATCTGCGGCTCCACGCTTGCTCTGATGGATGCAGGTGTTCCGATTACGGCGCCGGTTGCCGGTATTTCCTGCGGTCTGATCACCGAGGAGGACGGCTCCTTTCTGACGATGCTCGACATTCAGGGACTTGAAGACTTCTACGGCGATATGGACTTTAAGGTTGCAGGTACGCACAAGGGTATTACTGCAATTCAGATGGACCTCAAGATCGACGGTCTGACGCCGGAGATCATCCGTGAAGCGTTTGAGGTTACCCACAAGGGCCGTGACTATATCATCGACGAGGTTATGCTGAAGGCGATCGAGGCACCTCGTACCGAGGTTTCCGAATACGCACCCAAGATGGAATCCATGAAGATCAAGGTTGACAAGATCCGTGAGGTCATCGGTACCGGCGGTAAGGTCATCCAGAAGATCGTCGCTGAGTCCGGCGCAAAGGTAGACATCGAGGAGGATGGTACGATCTTCATCTCTGCGATCGACAAGAATGCGATCAAGGCAGCACGCGCAATGATCGACGAGATCGTTTTCGAGCCCGTGATCGGTGCGATCTACAAGGGTAAGGTCACCCGCCTGATGTCCTTTGGCGTCTTTGTTGAAATCGCTCCCAAGTGCGAGGGTCTGGTCCACATTTCCAAGCTCGATCACAAGCGTGTTGAGCGCGTTGAGGACGTTGTTACCATTGGCGATGAGCTGCTGGTTAAGGCAATCGAATTCGACGAAAAGGGCAGACTCAATCTCTCCCACAAGGACGCGATTCCGAAGAACTGATCACAAACAGAATAAAGATGGGGTTGTCGCAAGCTGAAAGCGTGCGACACCCCCATTTTCATTTTTTTACAATGTAAAAGTGTATTAGGTGAATGAAGCCTAATTTATCGGTAATAGATACAAGCAGTTGGATTGCCGGCTTTCCATTATAATACAGCAAAACTTCGCCTGAGATCTTATACGTATAGTCCTCAAGCGAAAGGACCTTCAAATGCCGGCGGAGCTTTTTCCGAACCAAGCGATCCAGTTCCTTTTCTGTAACAAACGATTTTG
>JAGBZV010000013.1 GCA_017628075.1 Clostridia bacterium | reverse complement strand
TTCATCATACGTGTAGAAGCCGTCCAAATCACCGATCGGCACGAGTCCCTCACAGGTATTATCAAGCGCAACGAAGAAGCCGAACGAGGCGACCGAGGATACGGTTCCCACAAACTCCTCACCAATCTTATCCTCAAGATACAACACCTTATAGAGGTCCTCAATACTGCGCTCAGCCATCATCGCGCGAATCTCACATTCCGTAGACTGCAGCGCTGCCTTTTCAGCAAAGACCTCCGTTTTTTGTGCGCTGTGCGCATCCAGCTCACCGTGTAAAATAGCTTTTACAAAGCGGTGGACACACAGATCGGGATATCTGCGGATGGGTGAGGTAAAATGACAGTAGCACTCTGCCGCGAGTCCGAAGTGAGGATTTTGCACGCGGCTGTACCGTGCCTTTGACAGAGAGCGCAGCATAACCGTGGACAGAACTCCGTCAAGACCGCGCTCACGGGCTTCATTCATCACAGCCTGCAGATCGCCGGATCTAAGCTGTCTGCGCTTGAGCGGACGGACGTCAAGACCGAGATTATGGGAAAAAGTAATAAACGCTTGCAGCTTTTCCGGTACAGGCTCCTCATGAATACGGTAAATACACGGCATTTGCATCGCAGACAGCCAAGTGGCAACCGCTTCGTTTGCGCACAGCATAAACTGCTCGATCAGGCGCTCAGACACGCCTCTGTCGCGCCGTACGATATCACGCGGATATCCCTTTTCGTCAAGGATAAAGCGCGGCTCAGCCGTTTCAAGCTCCAAAGCACCGCGCGCGCGATTTTTGGAGTCAAGAATTTCATACAGCTGCACCATTTGCGGATAGACGTGCGGAAAAAGCATCCCGTACTTTTCGTAATACTGCGATTGCGCTCCGTTTGCAAGAATATCGTTCAGCTCTGAGTAAACACCGCGGATACAGGAGCGAATCACCGTTTCTCTGCATTCACAGCCAAGAATCGTGCCGTTGTGATCCAAGGAGATCAAAGCAGACAGCGCATAGCGGTCTTCCCCACCGTTCAGCGAGCAGATACCGTTGGACAGCACCTTTGGCAGCATCGGCACGACGGAATCGACGAAATACACGCTTGTACCGCGCGCGTACGCCTCCGCATCGACGGCAGAATTTTGGCGTACGTATTCCGCAACGTCTGCAATGTGAACGCCAAGCAGCCAGCCATTCTCTGTTTTTTCAAGAGAAATTGCATCGTCGAGGTCTTTTGCATCCTCAGAGTCAATGGTGAATATAACGGATCCGCGAAGATCGAGCCTTCCGTTTTCTGTAATGGGACGGGCAGCAGCGCGAGCAGCGGCATCGAGCACCGCCTCCGGAAATTCCGTCGGAATACGGTTTTCATGCAGGATCACCGCATAATTGGCTTCCTTGGATTCGGTATCACCAAACACGCGCGTTACCCTTCCCTGCGCAGACGGATAATCGGGCTTGGGGTACTTTATAATTTCAACCTCAATGCGATCCCCTGGCTGTGCATCACCGAGATCGCTGGGACGGATCTGCACCATGGCTGTGATGCGATCGTTATCTGCTTCAATAAAATAACGAGGTGCGCCCTTTTTGAAGCGAGGAAGCTCCCGATACAGCGTTCCGGTGACGTGGGTAACCGAGCGGCTGACGATACGAATGACCGCACATACCGTTCTTTGCTGACCGTGTCGTTCCACACCCGCAGAATGGCGTCCCTGTTTCTTCT
>JAGBZV010000098.1 GCA_017628075.1 Clostridia bacterium | reverse complement strand
CATTGCCGAACAACGACAGGAATGCAACATCGCTTCCCGGAGGCAGCCCCTCCGGACAGCTGCGGAAACGATACAGTTCACCGCCGCCCACACGCGCCATATTTTCACATGCAAGCGTCTCAAGGGGAGTTTTTCCCTCAAGCGCTTCCACCGGCATATCGGCCATTCCGTCGCCAACGACCAAAATATATTTCATAGCAGAAAACTCCTTGCAAATCAGCACTATATGATATATTATTGTACCATGGGAATGCGACACAATCAAGAGGTGAAGCCAATTGTCACAACCGAAGCTTAGTGAACGTGCCAAAGGTGAAGGTCTGGATGGATTCCTTCTCGTCCGCTCCGCTGCACAGCGCATGGGGCAGAACGGAAAAGCCTATCTGGACATGACTCTTGCCGATGCAACCGGCGATACAAATGCAAAAATGTGGGATTCCACAGCGCCTGCGCCGCAGACCGGCAGCGTCATCCGCGTGCGCGGTGTAATGCTCGATTACAACGGAAAGCCGCAGTTCCGCGTGGACCGCATGCGTCCTTCCACCCCGGAGGACAATTTTGATCTGAGCATACTGGTCCCCGTTGCGCCTGAAAACCCGCAGGATATGCTCGACGATATCCTCAACCGCGTAGATGCCATTGCCGACCGCGAGCTGAAAAAGCTGGTCCTTCACCGTCTGGAAGAGGTGGGTGAGGAGATCATGTATTATCCCGCCGCGCAGAAACTGCACCATGCAGAGCGCAGCGGCCTTCTGCACCACATCACCGGAATGCTCCGCACCGCAGAGCGCATCTGCGAAGTATATCCCTTTTTGGATGCAGACCTTCTCGCATCCGGCGTTATCCTGCATGACCTCGGCAAGATCACCGAAATGCGCTCCGACGAGATGGGTATCGTAAGCGAGTACACCGCCGAAGGACTTTTGCTCGGCCATCTGGTGACCGGCGTCGCCGCTCTCAGCCGCGCAGGCGAAAAACTCGGCACGCGCCCCGAACTGATCCTCATGCTTCAGCATATGATCATTTCGCACCATGATCTACCGGAATTCGGCAGCCCGCGCCGCCCCATGTTCCCGGAAGCCGAAGTTCTGCATATTCTGGATCTTCTCGATGCGCGCATGTTCGAAATGCCGCGCGAACTGCAGCAGGCTGCGCCCGGCGGCTTTACCGATAAAATCTGGTCGCTGGATCGCCGTCTGTACCGCCGCGAAAATCCCGTGGCCGACGATGCAATTCCGTTCTGATTTCATTTGTAAAATATCCGAAAACCCATTGACTTTATCACACATTTAGTGTAATATAAATCGTGCGTTGCGGCGCACGTGCTGATGTAGCTCAGCCGGTAGAGCGCATCCTTGGTAAGGATGAGGTTCACGAGTTCGATTCTCGTCATCAGCTCCAGCTAAAACGCCTTTGCTTATAAACAGCAAGGGCGTTTTTCTTATGTATTGCTTGGTTTTTGAGGGGTTATCCGAAAGTGGGTAACCCTTTTTCTTTTGGCTCAAAATGACCTCGATGTTAGAATCGGGGGATTTTGTCAGCTATCGTGTCAGCCAAACGCGAATTTTACGCCTGATTTTCCTTTGCGTCATCAGGATTTTTTGAGCCTTGGGCGTGTCAGTTATCGTGTCAGTTAGCAAGACCGTACACGTCGGCAATCGGCGCTGCCGTATTCTGCCGTTCATGCCGTCCTTTGACGTAGTGTTTGAGCGTCATGGTAGCCGTCGTGTGTCCTGCAGCAGCCTGTGCCTGCTTGATGTCCTTTGTCGTATCATAGAGGTCAGTAAGCACCGTCGTGCGGAAGCGAATTGGTGAAATCGGTTCGTCAAATCCGATTTCTTTGCGGATTCGTTCGCACATCTTACGCACCTGCGTGTAAGAGAGCGGTTTGCTGCCGCCTAAAACAAATTCACCTGCAGGCGTATCCGGCAGATATGAAACAATTTGCTCCACAAGATCCAGCGTGCGCTTGCTGGCCTGTGTCTTTGTATCCTTGACAAGCGGTAGATTGCGCTTTGGATGGGTAACTGCGCGTCGGATATGAATCAATTTCTGCGCTTTATCAACGTCTTCGCCCTTGAGGCCAAGGACTTCCTCCAGCCGCAGGGGATGCAGCGCATGCAGAGCCAGATATGCCTTGTCCATCGGATT
>JAGBZV010000097.1 GCA_017628075.1 Clostridia bacterium | reverse complement strand
TTCGGCTCTGAATACTCAATTTCCGAGGATAACAGACTCACAGCCTCGACAACGCCCTCATCGCCAAGCACAGCGGATACGGCACCCACCAGTCTGCAGCCGAGAACGGCAAACGCCGCAAGCGCAGATACCTCAATTCCCGATCGCATTTTCGGGAAATGACGGTAGATCAGATACACGGCAAGCTGCTCGGCGTGTATCGTCTCCATTGACGCGTCACAGTGAACCCGCGCAAGTGCCTCCACCCAATGCGCATCTAGGATCTCAAGATCAGAAAGTACCTGCACCCATTCATTGATGGTATATTCATCCGGCGCCGCACCGCACAGCTCAAGAAGCGCCTTCACACGCACCTCCCACGCTTGCTCCCGTCTTTGGAGCACCTCAATTGCGGCATCGCGCACTGCAAGACACCTCTGTTCAATCGGAGACAGGGAGATCTCCTCCCCGTCGTCGTCAATCTCAATGAGACTGACAGGCTCTCTGCAGTCAAGAACAAGCCTGGCCGCAGCCTCACCCGCAAGTCCAAGTCCGATTTCTACACGGTCGGAAAAATCGTTGCGGTAGCGTGGATGGTCCTCACAGATCTGACACAGCACACCCTCTCCAAGCTCTGCAATCAAGGCACAAAGCCCGTCCGTTCGAAGCATCGGACAGCGCTCATCCTCCCCGCACAGCACGAAATGTGCCTGTCCATCCTCCGTGCACGCCGTGCAAGCACGAAGCCGCTCTCCAAGCACACCGGGCATCGCAAGATAACTTGCATAGGTCACAGGATCAATATCGATCTCCCAGCCAATACAGCAGGAGTGCCTGCATCGATCCGCAATGCAGGTGAATTCACGGTAATACGACGGAACGATCGTTTTCATAGTAAGTACCTGCCCATCGGCATTCAGTCCAACCTTTCCTCTGAGTGGAATCAACCGCAGGCCAAAAACTGAGTGCGGTTGAAAACGCAAATTTTGCGCACAGCAGCAAAAGCCATAGCACGGTTTTCACTTTCTGTACTCATCATATCACACCTGCGAAAGAAAATCAAGGCGTTTGTGTAAAATTTCAAGCAAATGCTGCATATTCTTAGCGGAGGAGGTAACCGTATGCTGCTCACACTCCTTGCACTGCTGTTTTCCGGTACGTTCACGGCATTTCTTCAGATAGCACCATCCCATAATTTCCCGCCGCCGCTGAGTCCCGGAGAGGAAAAAAAGCTGTTTACAGAAATGAAAAATGGCTCTTCGGATGCACGACAAACGCTCATCAGCCGAAATCTGCGCCTTGTTCAGCACATCGTACGCAAATATTATCCAATGGCACAGAACAGTGACGACCTTGTATCGATCGGAACCATCGGACTGATCAAGGCCGTCGACACGTTTGATCCTGACAAGGGTGCACATTTTGCAACCTATGCCTCGCGTTGTCTGCAGAATGAAATCCTTATGCATTTCAGAGCACAGAAGAAATTTGCAAATGACATATCCATGCAGGAAACCATCGAAACAGACCGAGAAGGAAATCCTCTGACGTATATGGATATTCTCGCGGAGGAGGACACGATCGCAGAGGACCTTGATATCCGTGTCCGTTCCGAAAAGGTAAAGGGACTTATAAATACCGTGCTTGACAAACGGGAGCGACAGATCCTTGTGCTTCGGTACGGACTTACGGGAGCTGCGCCGCTTCCACAGCGCGCCTGCGCGGAAATGCTCGGCATTTCGCGCTCGTACGTGTCGCGTATAGAAGCGGGCGCGATCCAAAAATTACGAGCCGGAATGCGGCTGTGGTCATAATCACGATCCCCTTTGCATACCGTGTTATGAGCAAACCGCAAACCGAAAACACAGGAGGAAACGATTATGCAAGATCTGCCCGTATACACACTGCTGTACAGCGGAATTCAGCGCACTGAGGTCACCGGAGATTTCACCCTGCCCGATTATCTGCCTGACGTTCGCCGCATTCTGCGTGTCAGCGCTGAGGCGCGTGTAACGTCCCGTTCCATGACGGGAGAACGGCTGACCGTAACCGGTGACGCCGCGCTGACGCTTCTTTATTGCTCTGAAGAAAATACCGTCCGCGCCTTTCAAGTATCCATTCCCTTTTCTCACAGCATTTCCGTTGCAGGATTGGATGAATCCGCCTTTATTACAGCAAAGCTGACCGCAGAAAACACAAGCTGCCGGCTGATCGGTCCGCGCCGCTGTACGCTTCGTACGACACCGTCGATCAACGTCCGGGCTCTTGCAGCAAGAAAGACCGCTCCCGACACCAATGCTCTGTCCGACGCAATCAAGGAAGGGGCACTTTACACACACACGACACCGGTACCGGCCTCCTGCCTTACCTATGCAGCGCGGGACGGTCTGAGATACGCAGAGGATATTCCGCTCAAGAATGCCAGAGCCGCGAGTGTTCTGCGATGCAGCTGTGAGGTCTGTGTGTCCGAGTGCCGCACGGCGGAAGGAAGCGTCACGCTCAAGGGAACGCTTGAGGTCTGCGTGCTGTGTGCTGTAATGGAGGACGGCGCTATCCGCAACAAGGCGCTCACCTGCAGTATTCCGTTTGCGGAAACGCTTGAGGACGGCTGCATCCGAGAGGGTGATACCTGTGAGCCGGACATCACGGTGACTGCGGTCACACCGAGCATCGTAGGCGATGGCAGCAGCATCGGTGTTGACTGCACGGTAGACATATCGTGTATCTGTGCACAGAACGTAACGCTTGATATCGTATGCGACGCCTATCTTTCCGATCGTGACGTTGCCATTTCCTTAGAGGAACAGACGGTGATCCGTCCGCACAAAACGATCATCGGAACGATACCGCTCACGCATACCGTTAAAACGGATTCTCAAGCACGGGCAAAGGCACTCATCGACGCATCCGCCCGCATCACGCAGGAACGCTGTGAAATTGCAGGCGGTAAGATCAAATATCAAGGAACCGCAGAGCTGTCTATGATTTTTGAGAACGAGGACGGCGAGTTCGTTCCGGAGCTGAGCTCCACTCCCATACAATTTGAAGCAGACGCGCCGCCGGTCGATCCGGCACATCTTTACACGGAGGCAGATTGCCGCCCATCACGCCTCTCATTTCGTTTCGATGAGAGCGGAACCGCTGCCTTTGACGGTGAGTGCTCCATTCTGCTGACGGTAATGGAAAAATCAAAGATTCACCTGCCGCGGTGTCTTACGACGACGGATGAACCTACGTTTGAAGCGCCGAAATACCCCCTGATCCTCTGTTATCCGCAATCGGGTGAATCTTTGTGGGACATTGCAAAGCGCTACCACGTATCCCCTGAGGTGCTCTGCCGCGCAAACGACCTTGATCCGGACACGGGGATACTGACAACGGATGCGTCACCGCTGCTCATCCCCATACACGAACAGTTTTCTCTTGGCATCACCTGATTTCACGTATCAAAAAAAGGAGGTGTTGCAAGTTCTTGCAACACCTCGTTTGGTACGTATCCCATTGGCACACTTATCGCTTCATGGCGGTCAGCGCGATCAGCAGACGAAGATCGTCCGGCTGAACGCGGGCATCGTGGGCAGCGCGATTGCGGCGGATCTCACCGCACGAATCGCACCGCTGGATCAGAACGTATCCCTTTTTGGGATCGGGTTCGCAGGAAATGGGACGAAGAATGCCTCTGCATGGATTTGCCCGGTCCCCCGGATTGATATCGACATGCAAGGAGCACAGGCAGCGCGGACAGTGATTGCGCGAGGAGGTACCGAGCGGCAGCACCTCAAGCCCGCAATTCACGCAGGTAAAGCCCGAATCGTTTTTTTGAAATCGCTTCTGTTCCATATTGCATATCACCTTCTTTGCGAGGGCGTCCTTTCTGATTATACCGTAGATTCGTTTGTTTCCATTAATTGTTTTGATGCGGCGCGTATGATTTACAGATGACGGTCTCATACTGTTTTCGTTCCCACACGGCAAACGCCGTGTATGAACAGTTCCCTTGAAAGGACCAAACGCGATGAGATATCACAATAGCGTAATCCGACGTGCAAAGGCCGTTCTGTGCTTTGTCGTGACGGCAGCGCTGCTTATGCTTGCCGTATCGGCTATCATACCAGAAAACGGTAATCCCGGCGCTTGGGACAGCGGAAACGCATACGCATCGACCGAGCAATACAGCACCGACCGTTCCGTCGGTGATGTCGTAACGGATTTCGGCGATGCGATCGGAAGCGCTGTCACGGATGCAAGAGATGGCGTCGGTGACATCGCAAGCGGAATTGGAGATGCGGCACGTGATGCAGGCAGAGCCGGGAGTGAGATGCTCTCCGATGTTGGGGATGCCATTGACGGTTCCATGGCTGACGGTAACTCGTCACAAAACGGCGCAGAAAATCGCAGTGACGGTATCGGGACAAGATGGGTTCTGATCCTCATTCTGATTGCTGCAGCGGCCGCACTCATCATCCTGTTTGCAATGCCGCGCCGCCGTCGCTCGCATTAAGTGCAGGACACATTCCGGCTGAAATACCGCTGTGCACACCGGGCTCCCGGCTGCATTGCGGTATTTTACATTTTACGGAACACAAACAGTCTTGAAAATACGTAGTTCAAAATTACGATGAGGACCTGAACGACAGGCTTCATCCAGGTATCGGAAAGACCGCACACCGTTACCAGAAGAAACAGCAGCCCCTCACCGATGAGAAGTGTCGCAGCACGTGAGGACACGAACTGGACAAACTGTCTGAAAATACCGCTTTCGCGGTTTTGAAACACAACCGTGCGGTTCAGGGGAAAAGCAAAAAGCACCGCAGCCGTCCATGCGATCCAATATATGAGCAGATAATGCATCGCAGTCCAATAAGATAAAAGGTAATATACCGCGAAATCAACTGCGGTCGTAAGCACACCGACGATCAGATACCAGATCTGCTCACGATATGCACGATACACAGACACCACGCTTGATACGCCCCGTTTCACAGAACGTCCTCCCCCCTGCTCTCCTCAAGTGCCGCAAAAAATTCATCCTCCGTCAAGAGGAGGTTGATCGCCTCAAGCAGTGCGTTTGCGGACATATTCTCCGGCAGATGAAGCACGCGGCAAAGTGCCGCACGCGCTTGCGCGCTTCCCGCGCCTCCGGATAATCCGTATTCATAAAAATCGGCCTTTGAAACGGATGCCCCGCACCGCTTCTCCTCAATTGCGTCTGTTGAAAACGGCGCGAAGATGCGCCTCAGCGTTTGCTCATCGATCCCCTCTACCCCGAGAAGACCTGCCTTTGACGCCTTGCTTTTCCGGCGCTCCTTCCCTTGCACAGGGGGAATATACAGGTGTATTACACGGTCCGGCGGGACACAGCCTCGCAGGAGGTTACGGATCACCATTCCTGCACCGTCTGCATCCGTCAGAACGAAAATTCCATTTTTTTCTGCAAGACGACGGATCAAAGCGCGCTTTTCACCGTCATTGAAGATGCCAAATCCATTCGTTGTAATGATGGTCGCATCGAGAATAGAGGAGAGCTTCTGCTTATCGTACTGTCCCTCAACGATCACGGGTCTATCAAGATGGATCATTGATCTCCTCCTCTTCTGTCAAGCACGTTTTCCTCTGCAACGGACATATCCACGCGGCGTAAAATCCTGTCCGTATGCACGATGCGTACGCGGACGCGCTGTCCGAGGCGATATTGCTTTGGTCCGCAGGTC
>JAGBZV010000096.1 GCA_017628075.1 Clostridia bacterium | reverse complement strand
ACTGCCTTGACCGCGCCCTCGGCACTCAGGTATGCCCCTCCTTTTTTACGCTCGTCCGGGCGAAAATAGGTGATGCTGACCTGAGCTCTGTCCTCAAGAAAATCCGCAAGCAGACGAAGCTTTTCGTTAAGCACGGCAAGTGCTGTCTCATCCAGTTCCTTCTGTCCCTCGGTTAAACGCGCCGTTTCACGCACCGCCGCCTCATACCCCGTCAGCGCAGCAAAGGGAGCAAACTGCGCCGCACGGTCAATGCGTGACATGCGGGGATGACGATAGGATACGTGATGAGGCAAATCGATAATGTCCTCATATTTGCTCTTTTTCTCGTCACTCACCGTAAATCACCTCAAATTCCATCGTTTCGTTGTATCACGCCTTGTGACCGCCGATCTGTCGGTTGCGATCCTTGGCGGTTGCGCCTTGCTGCAGATTCATGCCCTTGATGACAGCGTTCTTGCCGAATTTCTTTTTGAGCGCGATCACCGTTTTCTGCATCTGCCGCTCGCGCTCAAGTACCGCCTGCTCGGCTTGCTGCTCTCTCGCCTGCTCCTCATAATCTACAAATAAGCTCATTTGCTCGGGCACGCTTGCCTCTGCCGCTCTCGCCTCTCCCTCGGGAAGCACATGATTTGCCGTCACGGTAATGCGGCGCACCGTTAACGAGGAATCGACGATACGGTCAAACAGAGAGACGGTAGCCTCAACGATCTGACGCGTGGAGGAGGTTGCAGGCACCAAATTGGTCGTTCCGTGGGCATGCTTGGGGAGCTTCCGACCGTACGGATCGGTTGTAATCGGGCCGTGATAGGCACGTGCCCGCACAGGATCCTGCAGATTCTCCACATCATATCCAACCGTCAGCACAATCTGATCGGTCACAAGTCCCTTGTCAACCAGATCCAGCACCAAAAGATCGGCCATCTCACGGACAACCAGACGTGCCTTATCACAGTCATAGGGATATTGCAGCACCTGTCCCGAGCAAATGCTGTTGGATTCCGGACGGTAGGCCTTGATATCGGAAATTTCACATGGCTCCCAGCCCCATGCGTGATCAATCAACAACTCTGCATTGACCCCAAACAGCTTATACAAAAGCTCCTCGTTATAATAGGATGTCGGCTCACCCACCGAGCAACGCGCCACGTCTCCCATGGTATAGATCCCATGCTCCTCCAGCCTCTTGGCATATCCGCGCCCAACACGCCAGAAATCGGTCAGTGGACGGTGATCCCACAGCTGCTCGCGGTAGGTTTTCTCATCCAATGCGGCGATACGGGCTCCGTTTTCATCAGCCGGAGCATGCTTGGCTACAATATCCATAGCAATCTTGGCCAGATACATATTGGTACCGATGCCCGCCGTGGCGGTAATGCCCGTCTGCGTCAGCACATCACGCAGCAGCATACGGGTAAAGGCGTGGGCGTCAAGTCCGCTTCGCTTCAGATAAGCGGTAGCGTCGATAAAAACCTCGTCGACCGAGTAAACGTGAATATCCTCCGGTGCAACGTGCGCCAGATAGATCTGATAAATGCGCGTACTGTATTCCATATAGTGCGCCATGCGGGGCGGTGCAATCAGATAATCAACAGCCAATGTCGGATCCTTTTTCAACGCAATCGCGTCTGCGGAGCTTCCCGTCAGCCTTCCCGCCGCGCGGCGGCGCTCGGCGTTGACTACCTTGATCCGCTGTACGACCTCGAACAGGCGGGCGCGCCCCGAGATCCCATAGCTTTTGAGCGACGGTGAAACGGCCAGACAAATGGTCTTTTCGGTCCGTTCAGAATCAGCGACAAGCAGATTGGTCGTCATGGGATCAAGCCCCCGCTCCACGCATTCCACAGAGGCATAGAAGGACTTCAGATCGATGACGATATACGTTTTTTCTGCGGACACTTCTCTGCCCCCCTTCTTTTTATATGCTCTTCAGAAATTCTCTCAAGCGCGCGGCCGCCTCCAGCGTATCCTCGTGACTTGCGAAGGTGGTAAAACGGAAATAGCCCTCGCCGCACAAGCCAAAGCCCTCACCGGGTGTGCCGATCACCTGTATTTTCTGCAAAAGGCGATCAAAAAATGCCCAACTATCCATTCCATTCGGACAGCGCATCCAAATGTAAGGCGAATGAAGCCCGCCGGTATACCAAATCCCCGCATCGTCCAGCACAGCGGTCAGAATGGCGGCATTGGCACGATAATAGGCGATATTTTCTTGAATCTGTGCCTGTCCCTGTGCGGTAAAAACAGCGGCGGCACCCTTTTGAATGATATAAGAAACGCCATTGGTCTTGGTGGTACGGTTTCGCACCCACATATCGTGCAGATTCATTTCACCGCGCGT
>JAGBZV010000095.1 GCA_017628075.1 Clostridia bacterium | reverse complement strand
GAAATACGAGTTATAATCTATCGTTGTCGGAGAGAGCATCTTGTATACATTCAAATAGCCCACATCTGCACTTGTAAAGTACCAATCACCGTTATCATCAATGAAAATATTACCGTCAATACTTAAACCGAAATTATCAGTCACGGTAACAAAGGGGCCGGTCGGTGAATCGCTTTCGAGGATATAGTGACCCAATCCGTCAGGAGAGGTACACATATAGAACTTGCCGTTATAATAAGTAACCTCCGGTGCGTATGGAATCATGGTAAACGCATCACTGGTACATTTTCCGGCATACGTCCAATTTATAAGGTCCTCAGATGTCCAGCAATCAGTACCTGCTGTCGTATTGTAGAGATAATACATTCCGTTATATCGCATTACGAACGGATCACCCATCTCTGACGTATTAACAGGATTTATATACGTCGCGCTCATCTTTCCCGGATCAACAACGCATACATCATCCGTTGGGATGATACCGTCCTCGCCGGAATACGTACCGGGACCGGGGACAGGGTCGATGGCGGGCGGCGTGGAGCTGGTACACGCCGTCAAACCCATAATCATAGCTGCAGATACTACTCCCGAAATAATCGATTTTTTATTCTTCATAATACCTCCTATTATGTATCGGAAACATAGTCCGAATAAAATATATATAATCCTCTAAAATAATCAAAATTAAAACGAACAGCAGCCAACACCATCAAGCAATCATTTGTGTCAGACCAACAATCAAGGGCATCGTAACCAGCGAAAGAACCGTTGACAAAGCAACCAAGCGGACAGACAGATCCGTATCTCTTCCGTATTTTGCAGAGAAAATCGTCGTTGTCGCACCAACGGGTGCGGCAGCGCCAATCACCGATACGATCAGCACGTTGCCGCGAACGCCAAGAGCGTATAGGATTGCAAGTGCTGCCATCGGGAAGACGATCAGGCGCATCGCCATACAAACGTAAGACCAACCGTCCCGGAATGCTGCAAGGATATCTGCCTTGCCAAGGTAGTACCCAACCATAAGCATCGGCAGCGGGAGATTCAGCGCAGACAGCGCGGAAAGCGCATCGGCCAGAATTGAGGGGATGCGGATTCCGGCAGAATCCCCGACCGTCACGTATAGCGGAGAGGTAAAGAGAAGCATACCGAATACAACGCCGATGAGTCCGGGATTCAAGACGATCTTTTTCCAGCTCATCGCTCCGCTGTCACCGCTCATATTGACAAAGCCCCACGTCCAGAGCGCAATATTGAAGATCGCCAGAAAAATTGCCGCATAGAGGGCGCCCTCGTGACATTCAGGGGTATCGATCAGCGCCTGCGCCAACGGAAGCGCAATGAATCCGGCGTTGGAAAACACCGCCGCAAAGCGCATCACGCGCCGTCTGTCATCGTCCTTGAAGCGGAACAGAAGACACACCACCACAATCATCATGGTATGCGCCGCAAGCGCGATCAAGGCAACGAGTCCGATATTCCGAAGCATACCCCAAAGCGCCTCGTTGGAATAGGTCGTTGCGCTGAACGCATTGATGATGACACACGGTGTTACAATGTACATAACGATATCCGCCATGCACTTGTTTGCCTCCTCTGTCAGAAGACGAACCCTCTGACAGACGAAGCCGATTGCAATGATAATAAACAGAAGTCCTACCTTTTGGGCAACCTCAAGAAAGCTATACAGAAATTCCAAAGCGAAGCCCCCTTACAGCTTGATGCCGAATTCCTTTTCCATAAGCGCAAGAATCTCGTGACGATGCGGCATGGAGGGAGAGGAGCCAAGGCGCGTGACAGAGATTGCAGCCGTACAGGTCGCAAACTTCAGCGCCGTATCCACGGGGAGGCCTTCTGCAATCGCAGTTGCAAGTCCGCCGTTAAAGGCATCACCTGCGCCCGTCGTTTCAACAGCCTTGACGGGGACTGCAGGAACCATGAGCTCTGCTTCTCCGTTATAGAAATACACCCCTCTGACACCAAGCGTCAGAATTACGTTCTTGACACCCATCTCAAGGAACTTTTCCGCAGCCGCTCTGCAATCCTCAGCGGTATTTACGGCGATTCCCGTAAACTGCTCCGTTTCGGTTTCGTTGGGGGTGATATAATCAACACCGTCAAACAAGGACAGCGGAACGTCAATTGCAGGTGCGGGATTCAGAATAAAGGGCTTACCGTAGCGGTTTGCAAGCGCTTTTGCTGCAAGAACGGCATCCGTCGTCGTTTCAAACTGCGTCAGAACGGCGTCACAATCAGCAAAATCCCTCTCTGCTGCGTAAACGTGCTCACCCGTCACCTTTTCGTTTGCCGCAAAGATAACGATGATACGGTTCTGTGCGTCACTCTCATCAATTTCAATCAGCGCACTCGCCGTTTCACCCTCCGGATCCACGACGATGTATTCCTCTGTCATTCCTTCATCAGCATAATGCTTTTTCAGAATCTGACCGAGAACGTCATCACCGCGGCGGCTGATGATCTTGACGTCAGAGCCTGCACGGTGTGCCGCTGTCATCTGATTACTTCCCTTTCCGCCCGGGCCGAAGCGAAGCGTCGAGCCTTTGACGGTTTCACCAGATACGGGAAGATGCGGTGCGAATCCGGTTACATCTACGATCAGAGAGCCAGGTCCAATAATCTTAGCCATAATTTATTACCTCACCCGTCAGTTCTTGGAGGCACCTTGGATGATTGCAATACCGGCAGATGTGCCAAGGCGTTCTGCACCTGCGTCGATCAAAGCCTTTGCGTCCTCGTACGTTCTGATACCGGAAGAAGCCTTCAGCATAACGTCGCCGCTGATATTTGCCTTCATAAGCTTGATATCGTCAACGGTTGCAACGCCTGCAGAAACACCGGAGCAGGTCTTGACGAAATGAGCGCCTGCCTCGCAGGAAAGTCGGGTTGCAAGTGCCTTTTCCTCATCGGTGAGAAGGCCGGTTTCAATGATGACCTTGACTGTTTTTCCCTTCACCGCCTTTACAACAGCCGCGATCTCATCGCGGACGTAGTCCACACAGCCATCCTTGAGCTTTCCTACGTTGATAACCATATCAAATTCGTCACAGCCAAGTGCATACGCCTCCTCAGCCTCTGCAACCTTTACAGCAGTGGTATTTCTGCCAAGCGGGAATCCGATGACCGTGCAGGTAAGCACGTTGCTTCCGCTGAGGAGCTCCTTTGCGAGGGCAATGTCGCAGGGATTGACGCATACGGATGCAAAATTCCATTCGCGTGCATCTGCGCAGAGCTTTTCGATATCAGCCTTCTGTGCAAAGGGCTTGAGATTGGTGTGGTCAATATATTTGTTCAGTGCTTTCATGTTCGTTGATCCTTTCTCGATCTTTAGTATTGATGTATTGATTTCTGTTTGAGATTCGTATTCTGAGGCACTCAGTCCTCGTCCACGGTTTTGAAGGATTTTCCCCAGAGCTTCAGACGCGCCTCATACGCATCGTTGAATCTCCAATCCTTCCAGAAGGTAAGAATACAGAGATCCTCCTCGGATGCTCTGTTATCCAGCGCGTGGAAGCAGCCTGCGGGAATGAAAATAACCTGTCCTCCCGCAACGTCAATGATCTCATCGTCAAGCTGAAGCTTTCCCGTGCCGGAAAGGATGTAATAAATTTCATCCTCCTCGTGTGCGGCACCGCCAAGTGCATACCCGGCCTTCACCGTGCCGTGATTGATCTGGATGACGTCGTCCCTGCCCGTGATCGCGTGGTCCAGAATCATACGGGATTCGTATTCCTCACCGAAGATAAGGGGCTTTACGTTTTTCACATCGACCTGAAGCGGGGGTATTTTTTTCTTTTCCATTTGTATCCTCCTATATCAATCAAAGGTAATCATCACTTTGATTTTTGTTCTGTAATTCTGATCGTTTTCAAACACGTCGAGCATATTCTCAAACGGAACGTGATGTGTAACGACCGGTGTCAGCTTGATGGGGTTCTTCTCCATGATCGAGCAGACACCGTCAGCATTCCCAAGACGACCTGCCGCACCCGTCAGCGTAAAGCAGCCGTGCACGAGAGGATCGATGGGAAGATCGTCGATGTTCCGCTCATAGAAGCTTACAATGGAGATGCGCGCATACCGTGCCGCACAGGCAAGGCTCTGCTTGAGTGCAGCGGGATCGCCTG
>JAGBZV010000094.1 GCA_017628075.1 Clostridia bacterium | reverse complement strand
GGATGCTAAGCAGGTTTGGAGTGAGTTCGTTACTGATTCGGCAGACAGTGCTCCCTTCCTTGTGACAGCGGATTTCGCAGACGGCACACGAAAGCGCCACACCGTGCAGTTGGAAGAAGACCTGCTCTACGTCACGCCTTGCTCCGATACC
This sequence comes from Clostridia bacterium, assembly GCA_017628075.1. Taxonomy (GTDB): domain Bacteria; phylum Bacillota; class Clostridia; order Oscillospirales; family CAG-272; genus RGIG3925. The sequence goes on along the minus strand of JAGBZV010000094.1, from coordinate 4,669 downwards.
CCCGCGTAAATCGTAAGACTTTCATCACTCAATCAAAAAACACTCGGCAATGCAACCTTGCCCATCCTCTGGTTTACATACCCCAAGGGCATCTATTCACTGCACTGACGTACGATCCGGAAACCGGCGCAATCAGCGGCACGGTTCCGGATACCGCAGTCGGTTATTTTGTACAGATCGAATACCGGATGCACGGTAAAAGACTTGCCGCAAGCTCCGTTTATATTGAGCTTCAATAAATAAGCATTCAGCCGCAGGTGTGGTTCCTGCGGCTGAATTTTTCTGTCACAGCAGACCGAAATACTGCAGGATACCCTGGTAAATACCCTGCGCAAATCGCTCCGGCTCCTCGCTCATAAGCGCCGCCTCCGCCGGATTGGAAATGAAGCCCATTTCAATGAGAATCGACGGCATGGCCGTTTTCCTCAGCACGTACAATCCCGGCCGGATAAAAACGCCGCGCGTACGCAAGCCTGTTTCATACCGCAGCCACTGCAGAATATCCTCCGCTAACGGATACGCGGGTGAGGATGCACTATACACAAACGCCTCGCTGCCGGATGCGCTTGGATTCTCGGAAGCATTCGTATGCAGACTTATAAACCAATCCGCTCCCCAGGAATTGGCATCTCCTACCCGGGCGGCAAGACTTGTGGAATTGCTTGTTCCAAGCACAACGTCCGGCGTCGGGCGTGAAAGCCGTGCCTCAAAATTCGGATCAGCTTCCAAAAGATCATACAGTGCATGCCCTACCTCATAGGAAATATCTTGTTCTCTGACACCATTCCCCTCCGCACCCGCGTTGGGATTTTCCGGATTATGACCTTGATCGATGTAAATCTTGATTGGCATATCTGACTCCTCTCTTTCATTTCAAGCGATAACGATGCAAACTGCTGTCAGGCGGCCATGGAACCATCACGGAAGATCGATTATCCCCACCACCTTGTATGCAGCATATAAAAATTTGACAATAACAATAGACAAACCAAACGCAATGTGGTATAATAAAAGGAGTGTACATCCCAATCATATAAGTATACCACAATACAATACGAAAAACCGAAAGGAGTATCCTCATGACACTCAAGGATTTTTATCAGACCTATTCCTCCGACTCCGTGTCCGGCTGCGCAAATCAGTTGTTTACGACCGATGCCCAGCCCGTCAAACGGCACGGCCGTACGTATTTCCGACTTTCCCGAGGGGGGAATATGTATTCTCTGCTGTTCTCCAATCACATCGACAGCACTTACCATACCGGTTATATCAGCGTCTGCGGAGATGCTGCAGGTGATTGGGATATTCTTTCGCTGCGCGTTGGACTTTGCGCGGCACGCGGCGAAGAGCCGGAGGTCTTCCATACCGTTACCTTTGACAAATGCGAGCAGAAACACGTCTGCGCCGGAGATCACACCCCGTTTTTCTGCGATCCGATTCCGCTTTTCGCACGCGGCGGCGAGTATCTCTGCTATGATATTACGGTACGCGGTGCGTGCTATCCGTATCACGAGGAAATGGTACTCAGCGTTGATGTACAGGAGGAGGACGGCGATTGGATCACCTCCAAAAAGATCCCCGTGCCGCTTATGATCGGCTCCGACCGTCCGGTACAGCACAGAATCGCGTTTTTTGGCGACTCCATCACACAGGGATGCGGCACCGAATACGACAGCTACTCCCACTGGCCCGCAAAAATAGCAGAAAAGCTTGATGATTCGTACAGCGTCTGGGATCTCGGCATCGGCTTCGCGCGCGCATCGGATGCCGCCAAGGATCTTGGCTGGCTTGCCCGTGCAAAGCAGTACGATACCGTCAATATCTGCCTTGGCGTAAACGATCTCCTGAACCGCAGAACCGCCAACGAGCTGATCTGCGATCTGTCCGCCGCCACTCGTTCACTGCGCCGTGCCGGATGCCGCGTCATTCTATTCACCGTTCCTCCCTTTGATTGGACCGGCGAGCAAAAGGAACATTGGCATGCTGTCAACCGCGCCATCCGCGGCCCCTTGGGCGACGAAGCAGACGCCGTATTTGATTTTGCCGCCGTTCTCGGACAGCCTGCGCCAAACGAACATCTTGCCATTTGGGGCGGTCATCCGGATGCTGCAGGATGCGCCGCTGCAGCCAAAGCGTATCTTGATGCAGGACTTCTTTGATCAGGTACATCCGCCAATCCAGTCGCATATGTATCGGAAGCATAAAAAGCGTGCCCGCAGCCGCGGGCACGCTTTTCGTTTTGCTCGTATGGTTCGATCGAAAATCAATGGCTTTCTGCCATGGGGTAGCTGTCACCGCTTTCACGGACCAGAAGCGAAATGCACCATACACCTGCAAGTGCAACCACCGTATAAATGATACGCGCAAGCAGATTATCGGGAGCGGGAACTCCGCCTTCACCGCAAATAAGCGATACAAGATCATAACGAAAGATTCCGATCGTCCCCCAGTTAAGTGCGCCTACAACAGTCAGGATCAGCGCGATCCTGTCAATCATATTGTTCATACTCATTCCTCCTGTGATATGCTTTATGGAATTGCATACACAGTATGTCCTTCGTCGAATCCTTTTATACAAGCAAACAAACAAAAACGGGATTGAACCTCATCGCAATCCCGTTTTCTGTGTTGATTTACTATAATTTTCTAAAATGCAGGTTCAGAAAACCGCGTCTGCGGCAGAATCACTCGGCCGCGCCCTCCGTTTCTTCACCGAGTGACTCGGACAACTCGTCAAATCTTCCGGAAGCACCCGTAGCACGGATAGAAAGCTCGATATTTCCGTTCTTTGCCTGAAACTCCTGCAAGCACACACCGGGACTGCTTGAATATTTCCATGGGCGCGCCTCCTGGAGGGTGCCGTTATAGGAAATCTGACCTGCAGCATCGGCCTCAAAGAGCAAACCGTATTCGGTCTGTACGGAGTATCCGCATACGATATCTCCATCCATAACCGTTACCTGAAGCTCCGAGGGATACTGATGCACATACAGATCCGCCGCACCGCTGCCGATTACGATACTGGCCATGCGGCACTGCAGACCATCGGCCTTTACCACACCCTTATCGGTGGAAAGATTGACGGCAGATTTCGTGGAAATATTTTCCAGCGTAATATTGCCCGTTTCAAGCGTAATGTTATAGTCGGAGGCAGTAGCCAGATCACGCACAGTTACCTCTCCGGATTCAACAGAGATATCATACACGTTGATCTCTGCATCCTCGGCAAGATACAAATACAGCTTTTTTTCTTTTCCCGTATTCGGACGGTACATCAGAAAATGACGCAGACCGGAGAAGTTGAAATTCCCCTCAGCAATACGCATCAGCGAAAACAGGCTCGTGCCGCTGTCAATCACAAGCATTTTATTCTGAATGGAATAATCATAAGTCCCAACCTGGAAATTATACATCTCCAGATATGACTCTCCGGTTTCGGAGGGTGCAATATATACCTTGACGTCGTCCAGACTCATTTTGATTTTATTGATCTGCGAAGCATCAAAGACGTCCGTGGCAACCACGTCACCGTTGGAAACAACGACGTTTGTTTTGAACATTGCAACGCCCTGTTCCGAGGCCATATTCATTCCCACCGTACAAAGCACAACGCCGCCAATGATGATGAGAACGGAAATCACGAGAAAAATAATCGAGGAAGGCTTCATCTGCGATAGCACTCTCCTTTCACATAGTAATAAAGATCAACCAAAAAGAGTTTGAGCGTTCCTTGAAGCGCGATAAATTTGCGAATCAGATACGGCAAGAGGCGCACTGCGAAATTGTAAAGAAGGATTCCCACAAGCATCGTTACGCCGATCGTTGCCACGCCGATTCCAAGCTCAAACAAGCCGATGGGCATGACGAGAAAGATCTGAGAAACGCCGTAAATGATACCAATCAGTGCAACAAGTGCTCCGACTGCAACCCAGGCAACAAGCGCTGCGACCGCACAGGCGACAAGCAATGCCATTCCTGCAATCAGACCAATCGCCACCGCCGCATACGCGAGCAGAAGTGCAATCACGAAAGGCAGAGAGATCCAAAAAATCAGCCGGAAACGGCGAACGCCCTCCGCAGAGCCCTCGCCCCAATAGGTCTTGCTCTGCAGCCACGTCACGTTTCCGTAGTCCTCGTATTCCTTTTTTTCACGCTTGTTCGGCGTCCGAGAAGCGGCTTGCTGCAGATCCCGAGTTTTTTTCGATGGAGTCCGCCCGGTTTGATAGCCGGTGGGGGACTGTCTGTTCGGCCGTCTGCTGGGATCCGTAACAGACGAAGCTCCCCAAATTGCGCTTTGCTCCTGTCTGTACTGCTCGGTGCTGCGGGAGCCGTCGGAATGAGGCGCCTGCGCAGGACGCGGCCGTGGATGCACGGGGATCTGTTCTGAGGTCGGCATACTGATCACACGCGTGCGGCTCATATCGGCCTCTCTGACCGGCGGATGCGACTGCGCCGACGTATGTACAGGCTGCGGCATTGGAACTGCGTCCACCGTTCCCGTCGGAGCCCCTACAGAACGGACGGCTTCTGCCGAAGGCTTTTGTGCGGGAGCGTCCGTTTCCTCGGCATCGGTAAAAAACCAATTTGCAAAGGGATCGGATGCGGCAGGCGACGCCTCGCCCTGTGCGGCGGTCGTATCCGGAATGTCCGTATTCTCAGGGGCCTCCTG
>JAGBZV010000093.1 GCA_017628075.1 Clostridia bacterium | reverse complement strand
TCGACCTCGCCCGTATCATGACGTGGGGATTGACTCCGGTATCTCTCGTCGGCTGTTTTTTGTTCGATTATCTGGTCGCATTCTCCGCAATCGGTCTTGCCGGAATTCTGCGGCAGCACGGCAGAGGCGGCTTTATCGGTGGTATCGCATTTGCCATGCTCGCCCGTTTCTGCTCACATCTCATCTCCGGTACGCTGATCTTTGACGCCTGGCTGCCGGACGGATGGAGTAATCCGTTCTTCTACTCCGTCTGCTACAACGGCTCCTATATGCTCCCCGAGCTCGCATTTACGGTTATCGCAGCGATGCTGCTGACAAAAACCCCCACATTCCGCCGCCTGCTTGTCACCTGACCGAATCCGCCCCCATTTCTTGCCGCAGAAAAGCAAAGATCTTTTTCTCCGTCCGCGATATCTTAACCTGAGACAGGCCAAGGATCGCAGCGGTCTGCTGTTGAGAAAGCTGCTTTTCGTAGCGCAGACGCAAAATCGTTTTGTCCGTTTCCGAGAGGTGCGCGATTGCCTGATGCAGAGTCAGCCTGTCCGTCAGCCGCTCGATCTCATCAGCCTCGTCTGCAAGCGTGTGGCCGAGCGTACATCCGTCCCCGTCACCCTCTCCGCCCACAGGCTCTGACAGCGACAGCACGGGACCTACGGCATCCAGGAGAAACAGCAGCGCTTCCTCATCCTCACCCGATGCGGCAGCGAGCTCCCGTACCGTAGGATCCCGTCCGTGCCTCTGCTGAAACTGCTCGCGTGCCGCCATAACGATTCCTCCGCGGCGCTTGACGTCGCGCGAGACCTTTACCATGCCATCGTCACGCAGGCAGCGGCGGATCTCTCCGACAATCAAGGGGACCGCATAGGTAGAAAACGTCGTTCCGTAGGAAAAATCAAAGCTTTTTACCGCCTTGATCATCCCAATGGTGCCGATCTGACAAAGATCCTCCATTTCGATCCCGCTGTGACTGCGCAGACGATCCCGATAACGCGACGCAACGGAGCGCACAAGGCCCATATTCTGTGATATCAGCACAGCAAGTGCATCAGCACGCTCAGACTCACATTCCGCATCGTGGTATCGGTGCAAAAGCGTAAGATTATCGGAAGCCCCCTCCTCTGCCGCGCCCATCAGGCAATCTCCTCCGCCTCACACAGCAAATCGGCGTCCTTCTTTTGCAGAGGCGGCTCTGACGCGCAGGCGCCTGCGGCGCTCTGCTTTGAAAACGCCTTGCGAAGCTCCACGGTCGTCCCCTTTCCGGGTGCAGAGCGGACTCGCACGCAGTCCATAAAGCTCTGCATGATGGAAAAGCCCATGCCGGAGCGCTCTCCCGTATCGTCGGAGGTAAACTGCGGTTCCATTGCGCGGTGCAGATCGGCAATGCCGCAGCCCTTATCGCGGACCACGATCTTTATTGATCTGTCATCGTATAACGTAATCAGGATGTACACCGTCGCACGCGCCCCGCGCCGCGGGACCGATTCACGATAGGCGTGCACGATGGCATTGGTGACTGCCTCGGAAACGGCACAACGCACGTCCGCAAGCTCCTCAACCGTAACGTCAAGCTGTGCGGTCAGCGCACTGACAACGGCTCTGGAGAGCCTCTCGTTTTCGGAAACGGCAAGAAATTCCGCCTTCATTTGGTTGATGATCTTCTTTTTTCGCAGCTTTGGCATCGTATTATTCCCCCATTCCGCCGCCGACTGCGGCCTTTTTATTTTGCGGCACCGCGGTGCCCGGCTTTTTCTGCGATTCGTATGCGCGCTCCACGGACAGCTTTTTATCCATTCCCGAAAGCTGCAGGATCTTCATGACACGCGGCGGGGGATCGACAAGGCAGAACGATGCGCCAAGCGTCCTGCAAAGCTCATACCTGCCCATAAAGAATCCAAGTCCCGATGAATCCATAAAATCCACGCCCTGCAGCTTCATCAGCACCTGCCTCGGCCGATAATAATAGATCTCGCGGTCCACCCCCTGCCGCAAAGCGGCGGCAGCGTGATGGTCAATGTCGCCCATGATATGCAGCGTCAGCACGCCCGATGCGTATTCCGTCAGTATCTGTCCGGCAGACAGCGTATCGTCCGTGCAGCCAATGCGTTCGTTTGCTGTTTGCATAAAATGCCTCCTTTCTGTACGTACCAACAGTATACCATACACCGTGCGCGAAAACGGACGGATTTTCTGCAAGGAAAAAATATTTTATTTTTTGAACGCGGCTCCCCTCCGGCACAAGCGTCAAGCAAAAAAAGCGCCTCCCCGCAGAAGCACAGCAGACAGCCGCCAAAACAGCAGGCACGCACCTGCAAAAAAACAACCGGACTGCAGCACACGGGGTGCATGCGTCCGGTTGTTTCTTTATTCCGTTTTCGCCCGGATGGGCGCATCCCACGCAAAGGATGGCATGGGCTTGAGCTTGAACAGGTTTGCAAAATGGCGGCGGTCAATTTTCTCCCGGATGTCGGGATCCTCACAGACGCCCTCTCTGATATACCGGTCAAGCACTGCATACGAAAAACCGAGGTTATCCTCATCCGTGCGGCCGCACAAGCCGTCGATCGGCACCTTCTCCACAAGCACCTCCGGCAGATTGCACGTGCGCATGACGGCCTTGACCTCCTGCACGGTCAAATTGGACAGCGGCGAAAAATCACCGGCCGCATCGCCGTATTTTGTGGAATAGCCCACCCAATCCTCCGAGAGATTGCAGGTATTGGCAACACGCCCGTTATGCGACTGCGCAAACAGATAGAGCGCGGTCATACGCAGACGGGGACCGAGATTCATCTGCGACTGACAGGACATCTCCCCACCCGCCGCAGCAGTATAGGTATCCGTCATGGCGTCAAATGAATCGCGGATATTGAACACGTAATGGCGGATGCCGAGATGTCGGACAAGCAGCTCTGCCATATCAATATCATGCTGCTCACCGTTGGGCATCAGAACGCCGATCACGCGCGCAGGCCCCAGTGCCTCCGCACACAGAGCCGCCACGGCAGAGGAATCCTTTCCGCCGGAAATACCAACGATGGCATTGCATCCGCGTCCGTTTTCCTCAAACCAATCCCTGATCCACGCAACGATCTCATTCTTGAGCTGTGCTGCATCAAAGGTCATATTCGCACACTCCTCTCTGCCGCCATGCCGCATCAGAGCTGACAAGCGGTCATTTCTTCAAAGGTTTCCCGTCTGACAGCAAGGCGGTCCACCCCTCCCGCGATCAGTACGATGGGAGGCTTTGCAATACAGTTATAGTTGGAGGACATAGCGTAGTTATACGCACCCGTTACAAGCACCGCAAGGTATTCACCGCAAGCAGGCCGTGCAAGCGCGATATCCTCACCGATCAAATCCCCCGATTCACAGCAGCGTCCGGCGACCGTACAGACAAAATCTGCAGGGGCAGATGCGCGGCTTGCATTGACCACGGTATAACGGGAGCGGTACAACGCGTAGCGCGGATTATCGGTCATGCCGCCATCAATTGCTGCGTAGCTCTTATATCCGTCAATGGTCTTGACGTTCTGCACCTCGTACACCGTTACGCCTGCATCTGCAACGAGGCTTCTGCCGGGCTCCATGAGGATCTTCGGCATAGGATAGTGCGTTTCCTCGCAGACTGCGTGCAGATGTGCACCAACCAGCTCCAGCGTACGGTCAATGTCAATATACGGATCCTCCTCGGTATAGCGCACGCCGATACCGCCGCCGAGATTGAGGATCTCCGCCGTATAGCCGTACGTATCGCGCAGAGCGATCATAAAGGTCAGCATCATATCTGCCGCATCGCAGAAGGGTTTTTCGTCAAAGATCTGCGATCCGATGTGGCAATGGAAGCCACAAAGCTCCACACCGGGCAGAGCACGTGCATAGCAGAAGATCTCCTCCGCCTGTCCGGTCACGATGGCAGAGCCGAATTTGGAATCGACCTTACCGGTATTGACGGCATCGAAGGTATGAGGATCAATACCGGGGGTGATCCGGAGGAGCACGCGCTGGGTGATGCCGCGCTGCACTGCATACGCAGAGATGCGGTCAAGTTCAACCGTGCTGTCCGCAGCAAAAAGTCCGACACCGGCATCGATGGCATAGCGGATATCCGCCTCCGTTTTTGCGTTTCCGTGGAAGCAAATATCGGCAGCGTCCATACCCGCGGACAGTGCGGTATACAATTCACCCGGCGATACGACGTCCACCGCCATTCCTTCCTCGCGGGCGATGCGGTAAATACCGCGGAACGACAGGGCCTTGCTGGCATACAGCGGTCTGGAATCGGGCGTAAAATACGCCTTCATTGCACGGTGGTACGTACGGCACTTTTCACGGATGCGGTCCTCATCAAGCAGATACAGCGGTGTGCCGTACTTTTCTGCCAAAGTGACCGTGTCCGCACCGCAGAGATACAGGTGGCCGTTTTCACCGACCGACAGATTATCGTGAAGCATGGTGCTCTCCTTTTTGAACGTTGGAATGATATTCCGGGACACGTTACAGATACCGTGCCCGTGCCTCCTCGGGGCTGATGGAAACAAGATCGATCGGAGCAACGTCCAGAACCGTCTTGCATCCGGTGATGCCGCGGCTCGCCATTCTGTATGCGGCACGCGCGTATGCGGCAATGACGGAGGCGGTAAATTCGGGGTTGGAATCAAGCGTCAGACGGTACTCTGCAACGTGGGTATGCGCATCGCCCTCACCGGTTCTTCCGGTACGGATGACCGTTCCGCCGTGTGGGATGCCCATGTGATCGCGGCGAAGCTCCTCCATGGAAATAAAATGCACCGTAGTATCGTAATCGGCAAAGTAGTTGGGCATGGTAAAGATCGCACGCTCGATCTCAGCCTGATCTGCACCGTCCTCTGCAACGACGTAGCACTCTCTTACGTGCTTTTCACGCGTGGTAAGCGTCGGCTGCTCGCCCGATCTGACGCGGCGGAGTGCCTCCTCCACGGGTACGGTATACTGTCTTGCATCCGCAACGCCGGGAATTCTGCGGATCGCGTCGGAATGTCCCTGTGACACACCGCGTCCCCAGAAGGTATAATCCGCACCGTCCGGAAGAACGGCAAGCCCCCACAGGCGTGCCACGGAGAACATACCGGGGTCCCAGCCGACGGAGATCATCGCAATATGGCCGCTCTCCTCGGCCGCTGCGTGCACGTTTGCAAAATGCTCAGGGATGCGCGCATGGGTATCGAAGCTGTCGATGACGTGGAAGTGCCGCGCCAGCGCGGGTGTCATCGTCGGCAGATCGGTTGCAGAGCCGCCGCAGATGATGAGAATATCGATCTCATCCTTATGCGCCTCAGCCTCCTCAAGACGGTAAACGGGAACAGAGGGATCTACGGTTTTTACCGCAGACGGATCGCGGCGCGAGAACACAGCCACGATTTTCATATCGGGATTCTTTGCAGCGGCAAGCTCTACGCCGCGCCCAAGATTGCCGTATCCGGCAATGCCAATGCGAATCATGTAAATATCTTCCTTACAATTGATTTTTTGTGTGGCGGCGCTTATCTGCACGCCGCGATCAGATCCTCCATGGTATAGAGGCCGGGCGCTGTCTGTGCCGCGACGAACATCGCCGCCTGCACGCCGCCGTCCGCAAAAACGGCACGGCTGTGCGCCTCGTGCTTGAGGGAAAGCGTTTCATTTCCCGTGGTGATGATGACCTCGTGCTCACCGACGACACCGCCCAGGCGCAGCGAATGAATGCCGACCTCGTTTTTGGAGCGCAGACCGTTCTCATGACGGCCGACGACAAATTGCGCCTGCTCTCTTACCGCACTGACGGCATCCGCAAGTGCAAGCGCCGTGCCGGAGGGTACGTCAAGCTTCTGGTTGTGGTGCTTTTCGACGATTTCAACGTCGGCATCGGGAAACATACAGACAGCCGTTTTGACAAGAGAAACGAGCGTTGCGATGCCAAGCGACATATTTGCCGCACGGAACAGCGGGATCTGCTTCGCTGCCGCGTACACTGCATCCAGCTCCTCGGGTGTCTGTCCCGTCGTTGCAAGCATCACGGGAATGCGATGTTCCACCGCGTACGCAAGCAGAGGCATCGTGGTGACGTGATTAGAGAAGTCGATGATACAGTCTGCACGGTCCGTCACATCCGCAATGGATGCAAAGCAAGGGTAGTTTGGATTCTGCGTCTGCGGATCGGTGTAGCGGATATCCACACAGGCGGCCACCGTATGTCCCAAGCGCTCCACGGACGCAATGAGGTTTTGCCCCATGCGGCCCAAAGAGCCGTGAATGATAAAGTTCATTGTATTACCAACGCTTTCCGTGATGAAAGCTTCCTTTCCTTGCGGCGTTGTATCAGAGGATGCCATGGCCGCGCATCAGCGCAAGCAGCTTGGCACGGTTTTCGTCCTCCATAGGCGTCAGCGGCAGACGGATATCGTCAGAGCAGTATCCCATTGCGTGCATCGCAGCCTTGACGGGGATCGGATTGACCTCACAGAACAGCGCATTGATTAGATTGAGATACGAAAGCTGCATCTCTGCCGCGCCGCGCACGTCGCCTGACAGGAATTTCTTGACCATTTGGGAGGTTTCTGCGGGGATGAGATTCGAGAGCACGGAGATTACGCCGCGTCCGCCAAGTGACAGAACAGGAACGATCTGGTCGTCGTTGCCGGAGTACAAATCGAGCTTATCACCGACAAGCGCCATCGTTTCCGCGATTTTGGAGATGTCGCCATTTGCTTCCTTAATCGCCGCAATCATCGGATGGTCCGCAAGCGCCGCATAGGTCGCGGGCTGAATGGCAACGCCTGTACGGGACGGAACGTTGTAGAGCACGAGCGGCTTCGTGGATGCGTCCGCAATGGCCTCGTACATCCGGATCAAGCCCTTCTGCGTCGCCTTGTTGTAGTAGGGAGTTACGACGAGCATTGCATCGTAGCCAAGTTCGCACGCATACCTCGTCAGCTCAATGGCGTAGGCGGTATCGTTGGAGCCCGTGCCCGCAATCATCGGGACACGGCCTGCCGCACGGCGCGCGGAGAATGCAAGCACCTCACGGTGCTCCTCGTCCGTCAAGGTCGAGCCCTCTCCCGTCGTTCCGGCAATCACCAGGGCGTCAATGCCCGCGTCGATCTGCCAGTCAATGAGTCTTCCAAGGCCTTCGTAGTCTACACCGTCCGGTGTCAGGGGGGTGATGAGGGCTGTTGCCGCACCTTCAAAAATCGTGTTGGTCTTCATTATACGTTTCCTTTCTGTAAAAGCCGCAGTTGTGGGCCACGGTTAAAAGAAATGACAGCCGCGGTACGATCATCCGCAGGCTGTCAGAAATTTCCGGTATCTGCCTACGCCAAAACGACCGGACCGGTCTTACGCAGACAAGCGTAGTATTTCCGATAGCACTCCAAACAAACCGTTTGACAGTCCTGCCGATCTTATCCGCAGAACCAGAGCGGCCATCCGCCTGACCGTCTTCGGCAGCCACCCCTTTCCGTCGTTCCCAGACATCTGCGGAAGATGTGTTTCAGAAACAACGTACTCTTTGTAAGCTGCGCCTCTATCATTTACTATATACCATAGTATACCATATATTTGCGATAATGTCAATAGATGTGCAAAGATTTCCGTATATTTCGGCAATTTCCCACCGTTTTATTTCAAATACGGTTACAATGCCGCCGCAAGGCACTCCAATCCAGCATCAATCCAGCATCGGTAAAGGTCACACATCCCGCGCAAAGGCAGTGCTCCTAGACGTCCATGCTAAAGTTTTCATAGCTGTTATCCACCTCTGTGTTGTCGGAGGCATCCCATCGTATCGTTCGATCCTGCAGATCGTCTGTCCCCGATGCCTCGCATCTGCGTGCATGGAAAGGGCGGTACGTCTGCGCAAGTGCACGGAATGCCGCAGCGAGCATGTTCTCATCTGCGGCTGCAAGCGTGATGCCGGATCTACCCGTCAGAACGGCACAGACGACGTCCTCCGTATCCGGCACGTGCGGCGGTGCCTCACCGAGTACTGCCGTCAGCGGCCCCGCCGGGGCACGCAGGACAAACGGCACGGCAAACGTCAGCGTGCCCGCACCGTCAGTCATACAGCGCCATATTTCCAGGATATCGGCAGCGGTCACCTCTGAGATCGATGCCCCAAGCAAAACCGTTTCCTCAGCACGGAGGAGATAGCCTCCGCAGATGCCAACAGGGTTGTCTGGCATCGTATTCAACACTTCATTTTGCATCCGGAACGCTCCTTTCGGTGTGTGATAGGTTCTTTGTTCATCGCCAAAGCATCCCGATGTGTTGCAAGTTCTTGCAACAGCCCCCACTTGCTTCGTTTGTATTTATCATATCATATTTCCCTCGATTATGCAAGTACCTTTCAAAAAAATCCGCAAAATATCCTCCCGGGGGATTGCAATACGGTGCATAAGCTTTTTTATGGAAAATTTTTCTAAAAATCGTTGCATTACCGGACACAACATGGTATAATATAAGCGTTCCAAATTTTTTCACACGGTAAAGGAGTACCACACAATGGAAGATAAGATCCTCGCCACGGTCGGCACAAAGACCATTACGGAAGCAGACGTCAGTGCGTTCATCGCACAGCTCGGTCAGCGCGGCCAGGCATATCAGAACCCCCAGGGCAGAGCTATGGTCCTGGAGCAGCTCATCAACAAGGCACTGCTCGTGCTGGATGCAGCCCGCAACCTCTACGAGCGTGAGCCCGAATTCAAGGCAGAGCTCGCTCGTGTCAAGGAGGACCTGCTTGCAAACTACGCCGTTGAGAAGGCAGTCCGCGACGTCCGCGTTTCCGATGCAGACGTAGAGGCGTACTACAACGACAACAAGGCGCAGTTCGTTCAGGGCCCCACCGTCAACGCAAGCCACATTCTCGTTGATTCCGAGGAGCGCGCAAACGAGATCCTTGCGAAAATCAACGCAGGTGAAATCACGTTTGAGGATGCCGCAAAGGAATTCTCCTCCTGCCCCTCCGGTAAGGAAGGCGGCTCTCTGGGCGACTTCGGCCGCGGCCAGATGGTTCCCGAGTTTGACGAAGCGTGCTTCACCATGGAGGTCGGTCAGACCGCAGGCCCCGTCAAGACGCAGTTCGGCTATCACCTCATTCGCCTCAATTCCCGCGGCGAAGAAACGGAAATGCCGCTGGATGCCATCCGCGCACAGCTCAAGGAAAAGCTCATGCAGGATAAGCAGCAGGCAGCGTATCAGTCCAAGCTCAATCAGCTGAAGATCCTGTACCCTGTCGATCGCGCCTCCCTGTAATCCGCATCCAAAAAAAATACGTATGTGCATCGCTACACACAGGATATTGTGTAACGATGCACATTTTGCTTTGCTCAAAGCCGCGCAGTACCGATCATCCGTCTGCGGACGGAGGCGTTCCCGTATCAATGAGCTCCGATACGGTAACGAATCGAAATCCGCGCTCCTTAAGCACAGGAACAATCTTTATCAACGCAGCAAGCGACTGCGCATCGCGCCTTGAAACGCTGTCATGAAAGAGAATAATATCCCCGGCCTTCACCTGCGAGAGAATTCCCTCCGCAATGCCGTCTGCCGTCGCATTTGCCCAGTCACGCGTATCGATATTCCACAATATCACCCGATAGTCCATCGCCGCAGCAAGTGCGGAGATCTCCTCCGTGCAGTAGCCCTCCGGCGGCCGAAACAGCGTCGTCTGCCGCTCTGACAGCTCGTAGACCGTATCGGCGCACGCAGAGATCTCCGAAATCAGCGCAGTACACACACAGCCGTCAACACCGCCCGATGCCGCCGGACAGACGGAGCCGTTTCCAAGCGGAGATCCGCAGCGGCTGCAGACGGAAAACTGCGCCCCCGACAGTCTGGGATGCGAGTCGGTATGATTGCCGATCTCGTGCCCCTCTGCCTCCTCGCGCAGCAGAAGCTCCGGGTTGATCCGTGCCTGCGAGCCAACGACGAAGAAGGTCGCACGGATCTGCTCCTCGCGCAAATAGTCAAGAATATCCGCAGTATACCGTGCATCCGGTCCGTCGTCAAAGGTCAGCGCGATCTTCATACAGTCGTTTTCGTGACAGCGGTACACGTTTTCATCCGTCATTACACTCCAGGCCTGCTCACTTTCCGTGTTCTGCTCCTCACGCGTAAGCTCATCCAGCGATCCGAAGCGATAGCCCATCTCCTCCCACGCACACAGAAGTCCGTCCAGGATCTCTGCATTCGTCGCAGAGGTCGGGTGCAAAAGCAGAACCATGCCGTTGTGGGTATGCGAGAGGATCGTTGCCTCCGCCTTTTGGGGATCGGGCTGATGCGCGTTGTCCCAATCGGGATACGCAAACGACCAGAATACGGTTTTATAGCCGGCCTCCGCAGCACGCTCCAGCACACGCCGATCAAACCGTCCCTCCGGCGGACGGAAATACGGTGCACACTCCACGCCCGCAGCTTCGCGGCAGATCTCTTCAAGGCCGCGCAGCTCGGCAGTAAATTCCTCCGCAGAGATCGCCGTCATATCGCAGTGCGACGCGGAATGGTTGCATACCAAGTGCCCTTCATCCGCCATTCGCCGCACAAGCTCCGGCTCCGCACGCACAAGATGCTCCAAAACAAAAAAAGCCGCAGGCGCATCGTGGCGCGCAAGCGTATCGAGCACCTTCGCTACGTTTCCGTTTTCATATCCGGCATCAAAGGTCAGATATAGCACGGGATCGTCATCAGGCGCGCGGGTATCCAGCCAATACGCTTCATACTCCGTCACAAATGACAGTGCACCATCCAGCGTCGGGCGCGCATGATCCTCTGCCTTTTTAAAAAACCAGCCCATCGCATCTCCATCCGCCGCAGCCGTCTGCAGAAAGCACAAGACCGCAGCCAGGGCAAGCACCACGCACAGTCTTCCGATTCTGAAAATGTGCTTCATTTCAATCATCATCCTTTCCGTTGCTGATTGTTTTCCGCATTGTGCAAAAAACATATTCAGTGTTGCGCGCAATACAGCCGTTCATTCCGCAAGTTTTTGGCTTCATTCGCAAATATCCGTCAAATGCGGAAATTCCTGTTCTTTTTCTTGACAAATCTCGTGATTTTTGTTATACTAACAAAAAAAGAGAGCATCACGCCTCATTGCTCGCCCGGCCACAGCGGGCAGAAAGGGAATCGCCATGTCAAATCTGTATATCGCCGCACAGGACGGCATCCATACCTATTCCTGTACGCAGGACGGCACACTCTCGTTTGTTGGACTGCTTCCTCTTGATGCATCCGTATCCATCGCCGTAAACGGAGGACGGCTGTTCGCACTGACAGACGGGGAATGTGCATATTCTGCTGTCGTTCCCGTTTGGATCGACACCTGGGGACTCCCCACCGATCCCTGCCCCTCCGTTTCCTTGGGAGAACGGCACTGCTGTCATTTTACCGTTTCAAACGATCTGATATTCGCCGTAAGCAGCAGCGCAAAAAGCATCTCCGTCCTGCCGCTCGACGGCACGGAGGGCACGCATCATACCCTCCCCGAGACAGCGTACGCGGGAGTACCGCGCCCCCAATGGATCGCAAGCATCCAAGGCACACCGTACGTCGCTGTCTGTGATCCCGGATGCGATTGCATATCCGTATACGACCACGCACTCCACCCGGTCTCCATATGCCGTCTTGACGAGGGATGCGGCCCTCGCGCGCTCTGCTTTTCCGCAGACGGCACATACGCCTACTGCATCTGCTCGCAGTCATCGGAGATCGCCGTTCTTCGCTGGGACGACGGCGCCGCCTCGTTTGCACAGCGCAAGGCCCTTTCTCTGCCCGGATGCACGTCCCATGTACAGGACGGTATCCCATCCGAAATCTGCACGGACGGCGCGTTCGTCTACGTTGGATGCGCGGATGCCATCGCCGTACTGCGCATAACAGACGGAGACGCGACCTTGTGCGCGCACGCACGGATCCCTGTCAGCAACACCGCCAACGCCGTGGCAGTTTCAGAGGATCTTCTGTTTTCCGTTCACACACAGGATCACACGCTGCGAGTCATGCGAATGTCACAGGACCGAACCTTTGCGGCTCCGATTGCGGCAGAAGTCCTACCGTACCCCACCTCGATTCTTTGCGTGTAAATCGTTTAACATTGTGTATATCGTTACACATTCAATGAGGAGTTTTATGAATATTCAGATTTTCGGAACCACAAAATGCTTTGACACGAAAAAAGCACAGCGCTATTTTAAGGAGCGCGGCATCCGCTTTCAGTTCATCGACCTGCGCGAAAAGGGCTTCTCGCGCGGCGAGCTGAATTCCGTTCTGGCTGCCGTCGGCGGCCTTGACGGACTTCTTGACCGGGAAAACAAGAACTATTGCGACGTAAAATATCTCCTGCCGGACGCCATCATCGAAAAGCTGCTTGAGAATCCATCCTACGTCCGCACCCCCATCGTACGCAACGGCAAAGCCGCAACCGTCGGCTATCAGCCCGACGTATGGAAGAGCTGGTCCTGAGATCCGCACCTTGCAGGGCCGCAGATCGGGACGACAACCGTATATCACGGGCGATATAACAAAAGCACAGGCCGGGACACATGCGTGCCCCGGCCCATTTTTTCTTTTATTGTAGTGCGGCAGCGCATCCGCGCACACCATATAGGATCAGAGAAGATGCGACTGCAGAGAGCGTCCAAGCGGACTGCGGTCAGGCTGAGAATCGTCGGACACTGTCAAATGGACGTCGAGAAGCTCCTCGGTCACAGAGCGATCCTCCGCTGTGATTTTTTTGCAGAGTCTGACGATCCGCGCGCCGCTTTCCTGCTCAACGGACGTGAGCGTTTCCCGATAATCGGATGCAGTGCGGTACAGCGTACGTGCATTGTCTGCCGCACGCAGGGAAAGCACCGGGAGAGGTAGTGCCTCAAGCGCGGCACGAAGCTCCGTGCGGACACCGACTGCATATACACCGCGGCAAACAGCGCTTGCAAAAGCGAGCGTTTCCTGCTCGTCCTCGCCGCGTGTGTCACCTGGCGGAATGCAGAACAGCATCAGATGCATACCCTCGGTCGCGTCCTGGCTGCGAAGCGCGATCTTCGCGCCGAGATACAGCGCCATAAGAAGCTGCGCATCTGTATCCTCGCAGATAAGAGCAATCGCATTCGACTGAACGGAAACAGGCTTTGCCGCCTCTAAAGCAGCGCCTCCGCCACGCCGTCTGACCAGCATACGCGCCGATTCATCCGGTACGTAGTTAAGCTCACGGATCGCAGATTCAATTTTTTCCTTGGATGCAGGGCTGACACCCTTAACGCCGTTCAGGTACCGCGATACCAGAGTCGTAGATACGCCTGCTTTTCTGGCGACATCACCGATGGTTGCCATGTTACGTCTGTTCCCCCGCCGCGCCGCACACAGTGCAGGCAGGTATCCTTTCCTTCGAATTGCTCGATGTCTCCGATCGACCGCTTCTCCTCACCGCGTTTGGCACAGGACAAAATTGGACAAATCGGCTCGACAAATTTGCTCTATATTATCATACCACATTTTTCTCACAATTTCAAGAGGATTTTGCAAAAAAGGTGTATCGTAACACAACTTTTTTCATTTTTCTCTGTTTTTCATCAAAAAAAGGGAAATCGTTTCACACAAAAACGTGTGAAACGATACTTCTTCTCTGTTATTTCATTCTTTCGCCGCCCGGAAGCCGCGGTGCAAGCAGAGCCGCCGCCGCGAGCTTTACCGCATCAAACGGAATGAAGGGGAGAACCCCCGACCACAGCGCGGCAGAAAACGGCACCTCGGTGACAAAGGAAAGCCACACAGTGCCAACGGCATAACACACGACAAGACCGCACGCGGCTCCAAGCACGGCGGCGAAGCGCCGCTTCCCCAAAACGAGCGTATCTTTGCCGCGGAGAACGAGTGCCGGCAGAACAGCCGGAAGCGGATAACACCAAAGATATCCGCCCGTCACCCCAACCAGCACACCGATGCCGCCCTGCATGGACGAAAATACCGGCAGCCCAACAGCACCCAGCAGCAGATAACCGAGCACACAAAGAAGCGCCTGCCGCGGCGGAAGAAGAAAGCCTGCCAAGAACAGGCCGAGTGTGCCAAGCGTGATGGGAACGGGCCCCACGGGAAGCGTGATCACAGACAGCACGCAGATGACGGCACACAATAGCGCCGTCCGACTCATTTCGGCAATGCGGCGGCGGCGCGCCGCCTGCCCGGCTCCGATCTGTTTCATTGCAGATGCACCGTTGCACGCGCAGACTGCAGCGTGTCCTTTCCTCCGCACAGCACGACCTCACCCGACGACAGCACCGCCGTCGTGCCATCCTCATACCGTACCCGCAGGCCAAAGGAATCGTCTATCCCGCAAACGACCGCTGGAATCTCCTCGCCGCCCAGGGACGATGCGGGACGAACAAGCACCGCACGCCCATCCAACAGCGAACGGCAGCGGTATATCTCAAGGACCTCTGTATATCCGGCGTCGCCCATCTCAAAATACCGCGTCACGCCCTCTGCAATACGGCCTGCAAGCGTACCGAGAATGGAATCCGGCACATACGCATCCGCGCGCGCACGCGCAAAGAGCGCACCTGCGATTCCCAAAAGATCCGCGCCGTAGCCTCCGGGAGGCGGCAGCAAGTTGATACCGATCCCAACGACGGCATAGGAAAGCCGATCCGATCCGGGATACAAAGCCGCTTCCGTCAGTATTCCAGAGACCTTACGATCCGCAAGATAAATGTCGTTCACCCACTTGATCTGCGCCTGTCCAGGAAGCGGTGTTCCTCCCGCATCCTGCATCAGGCGGAGCATCGGGGGCTCTGTGCGCACCGCATCCACGGCAGAAGCGGCCGCCGCAGCGGCAGCCGTCGTCAGAAGTAATGCACCGTCTGCAGCGCACGCCGGTGTCAAGAGCACGCTCATATACAGCCCAACGCCGCCCTCGGAGGAAAACGACCGTCCCATTCTTCCGCGTCCGGCGGTCTGTGCACGGGAAATCAACACGCACGGTGTCGGCGCTGTCCCGCGCGCAAGGGCTTCCGAGGCATACGCACGAAGTGCCGTATTCGTCGAGGGGATCTCGTCTGCGGCATACACCGGATATCCGGTTTGCGCACGCACGGCGGCCGCAAGAGGATGGTGCTCGCTTGCATTGGCAATCATGGAATACAACACCTCACAGCAAAAAGTTCTATAGATTATTTTACACGTTTTGGCGCGCGCTGTCAACATCGATTCTGTAAACTTTCGCGCATTTCGTTCAAAAGAAGCAAGGGACGTTTCTATAAATCCCTGGCACGCAGGCAGAGCAGCGCATACGGTATGGCAGGAATACCGCTGCGCGTACGGCGAAATCCGTCACGTCCTGCGCGTCGATGCCTTTGCAAGATACGCAAGCAGCTCGGACATCGGCAGAATCAGCAAGCCGGCGGCAAGATTTCCCACACTGTGCAGAATATCAAACGGGATCCCTATCGCAATCCATGCAAGCATCTGCCGAAAATCCAAGCCGTACATCAGCGCCTGTGCAGGTGCATACAGAACACCGAACAGCACGCCGTGCACCGCACACAGAACGGGATAGACGATGCACGCGATCCGTTTGGGCATCCGGCGAGGCAGCAGCATCGTCATTCCCCACAAAATCGTCCAGATATACAGATACGGTACCCACCACACGTTGAAGCCTGCAAACAGGCCGTTGAGAAACACGTAGATGTAGATGGGAATCAGCGCCCTTTTCCGATAAACGATCGTATAGGTCATCGTCAGCATTCCAAGCATATGGATATTGGGAAGGACCTCCATGATGATCTTGGAGCAAAACATCAGCGTCCCGAGCATCGGAAAGATCACAAGCTCCCGGATCGGAAGCGCGGCGGATTTGCGCCGCATCTTATTTGGTTCTGACAAGAGCGTATGCGCCTCCGTCGGTGATTTCGGTCATATCCACACCGGTCATAGCATATTCGCCGCCGATATTGAACGACCAATAGGTTCCGTCAACGTCGTAATCGGCAAGGATTCCGTTGACGCGCTTGACGTACATCCCGTACGGTCCCTCCTCGCCCTCAAGCAGCCCCAGAGCAAGAAGTGCATCGCCCACGGTTTTTGCATCGGTTTTCACGGAAAAGACGACGGTTCGCTCCCCGGCCGTTACCTCAAGGGTAAAGGATTTTGCGCCCTCTCCAAGCGACGTATCCTCGGTATAGCGTGCATCCGCCCAAAGTGCATCGGCCGGTGTTTCCTCTCTGCAGGCAGTGATCCCAAAAAGCAGGACCAGCGCCATCAAAAGCACAAGGATTTTTTTCATTACAGATTTCATGTTTCGTTTTTCCTTTCAGATATGTAACTATACAAAAGGACAAAAGAAAAAGTACCCTCCCAGGGGTACTGTGCACATGATCGTCCGTATTCCTGCCACAACGAACCAGACAGAGAAGCAATCTGCTCTGCCAATATGGACACAGCCTCCCCGCTTGCCCGAGAGACGTTTTCCGAATCACAGACCGATCAGCATTCCGACTGATCCGATGCTCACGCATCGAAAATACGGCAATGGCTGTTGCTGCGGAATCCCACCGCGATTTCCTGATCCCCGTTTTCGCTGTCTGCAAAAACGACAATGCGCACTTGCTGTGTGTGCAATGATCTGTGTTTATTCTTTTGTTGGGATTCTTATACCACGCTGTTTTCCGTTTTGCAATAGGATTGCGGAATTTTTCGGTGAAAAAGCC
>JAGBZV010000092.1 GCA_017628075.1 Clostridia bacterium | reverse complement strand
ATTTCATCCGAATTCCACCTCTAAAACACTATCATTAAATTTAAAGGAGTGACTGCCATGGCAAAATGTGATGTATGTGCAAAAAGCACGCTGCTTCCGGAAAGATTCGGCACCGTTAACGTCTGCAGGCTGTGCTTTATCAAGGCAAACGGCCCCCTGTGGAAACGCTCGTACGAGCGCTACGACGATGCGGAAAAGCACCGTCTTTGGGCGCTTGAGAAAATGCAGAAGCACAATTTCCCCAAGCCCGCAACCGTCGCCGTCAACGAATTTTTCACGAGCCAGATGAACGCAATGCTCCGCTGTGACTGCTGCGGACACCCCGTACAGCATCTGCGGGCAATCGGCAAGGCGAATATCTGCAAGCAGTGCTTTGAAAAAATCAATACCTCCGCCTGGAAGGAAACGGAATACGAGGACAACGAGGCGGTGGAGAAAAACCGTCAGAAAATGCTCAAGCTCGCAAGCAAAAAGGGATTCCCCCCCATCGTGGTCGACGGAATCAACGCGCACTTCGATGCAAAGCTTCAGCCCGGCCTCGTATGCTCCGTTGACGGTGGCCTCGGACAGCGATTGAAGGTATACGAAACGCAGTGCCAACTGATTACCAAGGACAGCTTCCATACGAAGAAGATCACCGAGGCGTATATCGCCGCTCTCCAGGCCGACGTCGCAGCCGTCCCCGACACAGCAAGCCGGGAAACGTGCTTGTTTAAGGTCGCCAAGGGCGATTTCAAGATCGATTATACCGTCTACAGCGACGCACAATACCAAAAATGCGGCAGCAACGACCTCGGTTATATCCGCCTGATCTGCAGCGATGCCGACGGCAGACGCTCGGAGGATATCGTTTTCTTCTTCAAATCCGACGACAAGAAGATCGACGCTGCTTACCGCGCCATCGCCCGCGGGATCGAGCGCTCCAAATCGGCTGCTGACGAAGCGCCCACCGCGCCCAATCCGCCCGCGCCCGCACGCTCCGCAGCAGATGAAATTCTCAAATTCAAGAATCTTCTTGACATAGGCGCAATCACACAGGAAGAATTCGATGAAAAGAAAGCGGAGCTGTTAAAACAGTAATACGCCCAAGCAAAAACGCTCCCGCAAGCCGGCTGATCGGTTTGCGGGAGTCCTCTTTTTTTTCGTCGGATCTCTTGTAATTCTCCGCAAAATTCCATTCACACACATCCGGCCAATCCCATTTTCGCACATCCCATTATAGCATAAAAAGCGCAAAAGCAGCGAGCCAATACCGTAGTTTGATTCGGTATAACTTTTTTGAATTTTCTTCAAAAAAAACTCTTGCAATATCCATAGTTTTGTGATACAATAAGCGCACCGGACGAAGCTTGATACCGGAATATGTGTGCTGCACCCATCGGTTGCAGTATTTGCTGCAAGGAGGCGTTTTATCATGAATCCCATTGCACCGTTTATCACAGAGCACTCTGACTATCCCACAGCCGAAGCCTGGCTGAAAAAGAACGTTTATGACACCGACATCCCGCCCGTCACCCTTCTCATCAACGACGAGCCCCACGATACGCTGACGTGGGAAAAGCACTGCGGTGCAAAATCCGAGATCGTGGACTATCCGGAGGAGGCGCCGTTTACCCGCATCGTGCAGCCAATCACCTACGTTTGTGCAGAGCAGGGGCTTCGCATCGAGCTGACCGTTACCACCTATCCCGGATATCCCGTGATCGAATACGACGCCCTCCTCTATAACGATGCAGACGGAAACTCGCAGCGTTTGTCCAATCTGCAGGCCATCGATACAAACGTCGAAAACAACCCGGATTATCACGTGATCCACGGCTGTCACGGCTCCATGAATAGCTATATTGAATACTGTCCCATCACCTGTATAGACCTTTCCTGGCCAACTCCCGGAAAAGCCGAATACGTATCATGGACCGGACGCCCCACAGACATATACCTGCCCTGCTTCAACATAGAAAATACGCTGACAGAAACCGGAACCGTAGCACTTTTTAATTGGCAGGGCACGTGGAAGGCGACCTTCACCTTGAATCGCAACGGCCTCCGCCTGTGCGCAGGACAGCAAAACACCGATTTCGTTCTGCAAAAGGGCGAATCCGTACGCTACCCCGGAATCGTGCTTCTGTTCTACCGGGGCGATTATCTGCACGGCCAAAACGTCTACCGCCGTTGGCTTTACCAGTGCAATCAGTTCCGCTATCAGGGAAAACATATGGAACACGGCCTGACCTGGCTCTGTAATGACTATGACACGGAACAGAACGACCATGAATTGCTTCAATCGTATCGGGACTCCGGACTGTTGGATCTCATGGACGTTTACAAAATTGATGCCGGCGAGGAAGGTTACCAATGGTATCCCACGAACGGAAATGGTTGGGATCACGTGGGAAGCTGGACACTCAATACGAAGAACTATCCAAACGGTCTTGCCCCCATTTCTCAGGCTGCACGCGATGCTGGTATGCAGTTTTCACTATGGTTTGAGCCGGAGCGCGTTCGCAAGGGCACGATGATCGCCAACGAATTGAGCGGATACGTCATCGGTCTTGCGCCCGACGGCTCCGCCTGCTTCGGAGAGGACCTTCCGGAGGGCAAAAATTGCCTGCTCAACTATGCGGAGCCGGAGGTGGTTTCCTATATCGTGGATCTCCTGGACTCCCGCATCCGTGAATACGGCATTGATCTCTACCGCCAGGACTTTAACGAGCACCCCTGGCCCTATTGGAAGGCATACGATCTTTATAAGGCCGAAAAGCTGGGAATCCCCCGGATCGGCATCACCGAAAACCACTACTGCACCGGCTACCTGTCCGTTCTGTCACAAATACAAAAGCGGAATCCCGGTATGTACTACGATGCCTGCGCAAGCGGCGGTGCCCGGTATGACCTGGAAACCATGCGCTATGCCTGTATGATCACACGCTCCGATTATTGGCGCAGAGCGGAAAGTCTGCAATGTCAAACCTTAAGCGGTTCTATGTGGTTCCTTTGCTATGGAGCTCCCGTTTACGTTTTCCAAGCCACGCCCTACACAGTCCGATCGAGCATCAGCACCTTCAACGGGGTGGGCGCTCTGGATCCTGCCCAGAAGCCTCTCCTGCGAGAAGCAATCATAGAGTCGAAGAAGCTTTCCGCTTATACGCTTTATGATTTTTACCCTCTTACCGGATATCCCGGAAAGGGCAAAGCCACCGTGGCAATACAGTACCACAATCCGGAGCAGGAAGACGGCATCTTCATCTCCTATTTCAGAAAAGACGACGAGCTGACACTGTTCCCGCGCGGACTCACGCCTGATGCCAAGTACCGCATCTGGGACTGGGACGACCGTGAACATACAGAAGCTGTCATGACGGGCCGCGACATTATGCAGGGTATCCGCTTAAAAAGCACGAAGGAAACCGCCGTCGTTTATGAATACAGACTGGTCACACAATAAGCGCATATCTGCAGAAAGCACTTCTCTGCAATCAAAGCAAACGGGCTGGTGCACTTACGTGCCCCAGCCCCATAGAAGTTTCCCTTGCCCCTCATCCGAGGTACATTTTCATGCGATTTTCGCATGAAAACCGGGAAATTTGGGTCACTTCGTGGCCCCGGGTTGTCGCAAGTTTTCAACTTGCAACAACCCCTCCTCTTTTTTTCGTCGGATCTCTTGTAATTCTTCGCAAAATTCCATTCTCACACATCCGGCCAATTCCGTTTTGTGCAGAGCAGAAGCTTCGCATCGAGCTGACGTGTTCTATGATGCCTGCGCAAGCAGCGGAGCCCGGTATGACTTAGAAACTATACGATATGCCTATCTGATCACCCGCTCCGATTATTGGCGCAGCACAGAAAATCTGCAATGTCAAACCTTAAACGGTTCCATATGCTTCCTTTCGTGGCTTCGCACGTAATCCTATTTAAATTGGTTTATCAAAATAATATAAATACATATCTTCCATATTCGGACGTTCCGGGGTCGCATCATTATGCGGCTTCTCACGGGAGAGCATACGGAGTACGCTGATCTCTCCATCGTGCATACTATTACTGCAAGGATACTTTTCAGCGAAAGCTCTTTCGTGTTCGGTAGGAACATATACCGTCCAAACCATTCCGTCCAGTTCGCGGAGCAGATCGTGAGGCTTTTGAACCGTAAGCACTTGCCCCTTTTTCAGCAGAATCATTTCATTTGCAACGGCTTCAAGATCAGAAACGATGTGTGTAGATAATAATACCGTCTTTTGTCTTGATAGATTGCTGATAATACCGCGGAATCTGATGCGCTCCTCCGGGTCAAGTCCGGCGGTAGGTTCATCCAGTACCAGGATATCGGGATCACCAAGAAGCGCTTGTGCAATGCCTACCCGCTGACGCTGACCGCCGGAAAGCCCTTTCATTTTCTGATTACGCTTCTCATACAGCCCCACCATTTCAAGCAAATCATTCGTTTGCTTTTTCGCTTCAAACCTGGTAAGCCCTTTTAGTCTTGCAATATACAAAAGATACTGTTCTGCAGTGTAATTCGGATAAAACCCAAAATCCTGCGGAAGATAGCCAAGTCTGCGGCGAAAGTCGGCACCGAGTACTGCGATATCCTTACCGTCAAGCAAAACTCTGCCCGTAGACGGTTTCAAAAGATCGGTCATAATCCGCATCAGAGTGGTTTTCCCCGCACCGTT
>JAGBZV010000091.1 GCA_017628075.1 Clostridia bacterium | reverse complement strand
TCATTCTCGCGCTCCTTTCCGTAATTGCAATTGCATATCTGGGCAGAATGCTTGTCGGAGAAACGCTTCTCACTGCAGGAAAGCAGTCCATGGTCTTCATTGAGATCGTCCGTATGCTTTTCCCCGGCTTCCTTGCAGGAATTCTCCTTTCTGCGATCATCGCAGCCTCTATGTCTACCGCAGACAGCCAGCTGCTTGTCGCATCCTCCTCGTTCACCGCTGATATCTATAAGCCGTTGCTCCGCAAGAATGCTTCCGACAAGGAAACGCTTTGGGTTGGCCGTATCGTCGTATTGATTATTGCCATTGTTGCATACTTTATTGCATCCTCCAAGTCTGAAGGCGCACAGGCAATCATGAGCATGGTCGAAAACGCATGGGCCGGCTTTGGATCTGCGTTTGGTTCCGTTGTCATTCTCTCCGTGTTCTGGAGACGCTTTACCTATAAGGGCGCGCTTGCAGGTGTTATCGTCGGTGCGGTTGTAGACGTCGTTTGGCTGCTCTGCCTCTCCTCCACCGGCATTTACGAGCTGATTCCCGGCTTCATCTGCAGCATGATCGCGGCTGTCGTTGTTACGCTGCTCGATCGTCAGCCCACAAAGGAAGTCACAGATATTTACGATGCAGCAGTTGCTGACATCGATGACTGATCCTCTTGCAAATACGATCTCATGCGGGGCTGTTGCACTTACGTGCCCCAGCCCCATAGAAGTTTCCCTTGCCCCTCATCCGAGGGGCATTTTCATGCGAAAATCGCTTGAAAATCGGGAAATGCGGAGCACTTTCTGATCCCGGGCTGCTGCAAGTTTTCAACTTGCAGCAGCCCCCATTTTCAGAGCAGACGGGCATGAAAGTCACACGACGCCGCCACGGCAAACAGAAGGGACCGCCAAATAATCGAAGGCGATCCCTTGTTTTATGCGTTTTCTGTCAGAAGAGCGTTCAGTGCGGTAAGCTGTGCAGCATCGCATTCGGGCGTATCTGCCAATGGAAACGGCAGTCCCAACGCGGTGTATTTTTCGGAACACAGCTTGCGGAACGGCAGAAGCTCAATCTTCTTCAGGTTTTTGACGGTGCGCGCCAATGCGGCTATTCTGCGGATGTGCTCATCTTGATCCGTCATGCCGGGCACTACGACGTGACGCACCCAAATATCACATCCTGCATCGTCACAGGCGACAAGGAAGGCGCGCGTAACGGAAAGGTCTGTACCAAAATGGCTGCGGCACCCCTCATCCGTGGAATCCTTGATATCGCACAGCACGGTATCGGTATGTGTAAGAACAGCGCGTACTTGCGCATCCGGTGGAAGCCCGGCAGTATCCAGACACGTTGAAATGCCTCGTCTGTGGCACTCCTTAAAAAACTCAGCCAGAAATACACTCTGAAGAAGCGGCTCGCCTCCGGAGACTGTAACGCCGCCCTGCTCTCCGAAATAGGGCTTATATCGCTCTACCCGGTCCGCCAATGCGGAAACGGAATAGGAATCTCCGCCGTTGAGAGGTCTTGTGTCGGGATTGTGGCAGTATGGGCAGTGGTAGGGGCACCCTTGCAGAAAAATGACGTAGCGAATCCCTGGGCCGTCTACAGCGCCAAGCGACTGCTGAGAATGTACACGAGCGGTTGGGATCTCCGAAAAATTCATGGTTCGTTCTCCAAAAAGACAGATCGGCGGAGGTGTCCGCCGATGCTGTTCTGTTTCTTGTGATTACATCGTGCCGTGGAAGGTACGTGCGATGACTTCCTTCTGCTGTTCCTTGGAAAGTCTATGGAAGTTGACTGCATATCCGGAAACGCGAATCGTCAGATTCGGATACTTTTCGGGATGCTCGGATGCGTCCACAAGCATCTCGCGGTTGAATACGTTGACGTTGATGTGCTGCGCTCCCTGTCCGAAATAGCCATCGATGATGCCGCACAGATTGGAGTAGCGGGACTCGTCATCCGCACCGAGTGCCTGCGGCACGATGCAGAACGTATTGGAGATGCCGTCCTTACAGACGTTATAGGAGAGCTTGGCCACGGAGTTCAGCGAAGCCAAAGCACCCGAAGCATCTCTGCCGTGCATGGGATTTGCACCCGGTGCAAACGGCTCACCGGCGCGTCTTCCATCCGGGGTATTTCCGGTCTTCTTTCCGTATACTACGTTGGAGGTAATGGTGAGGATAGAGAGCGTGTGCTCTGCATTACGGTAGGTCGGAATGGCCTTGAGTGCCTTGTGGAAGGCAGAAACCTGCTCTACCGCAATGTGGTCAGCGCGATCATCGTCGTTACCGTACTTGGGGAAATCACCGATGGTTTCAAAATCGGTAATCAAGCCGCTTTCATCGCGAATAACGCGAACGGTTGCATGCTTAATTGCAGAAAGAGAATCCGTCAGAACGGAAAGTCCTGCAACACCGAACGCCATATAGCGGTGAACGTCCGTATCGTGCAAAGCCATCTGGAGCTTCTCATACGCATACTTATCATGCATATAGTGGATCATGTTCATTGCCTTGACGTACGTTTCTGCCAGCCACGGGCGGTATTCGTCCATCAGCATGCAGGCAGTATCGTAATCCAAAATCTCCCCTTCAAAGCGCCTGCCTGCAGGCGCAATCTGGGCACCGCTCTTTTCGTCGCGGCCGCCATTAAGCGCAAGCAGCAGCAGCTTGACAAGGTTGGCGCGCGCACCGAAGAACTGCATATCACGTCCGACGCGCATCGCCGAAACACAGCAGGCAATGGCGTAATCATCCCCATAGACGGGACGCATGACGTCGTCATTCTCGTATTGAATAGAATCGGTATCACAGGATACCTTTGCCGCGTAGCGGCGGAAGCCCTCGGGAAGATCGCGTGACCAAAGCACCGTCAGGTTCGGTTCAGCGGAGGGATGAAGATTATACAGCGTATGGAGAATGCGGAAGGAGGACTTTGTGACAAGCGTTCTTCCATCCTCTCCCATACCGCCGATCGCCTCGGTGATCCACATAGGATCGCCGGCAAACAGCTCATTGTATTCCGGTGTGCGAAGATGGCGCGCCATTCGGAGCTTGATGACGAAGTCATCGATGATTTCCTGGATCTGCTCCTCAGTGTAGGCACCCGATGCAAGGTCACGTTCAAAATAGACGTCAAGGAACGTCATCGTACGTCCAAGGCTCATCGCGGCACCGTTCTGCTCCTTGATTGCACCGAGATAGCCGAAATACAACCACTGGACTGCCTCACGGGAGTCTGCTGCAGGATTGGAAATATCATAGCCGTACATTGCGGCCATTTCCTTGAGCTTCTCAAGAAATGCAATCTGTTGATAAAGCTCCTCAAGCTGGCGAATCTCCTCTGCGACTACGTTTCTTGCAGCAAGCTTGACCTTATCGCGCTTCTTTTCCTGAATCAAGCGGTCAACACCGTATAGTGCAACGCGCCGATAGTCTCCAATAATGCGGCCGCGGCCGTATGCGTCCGGCAGGCCGGTAATAATACCCGTATGACGGGCAGCGCGTATGGCATCGTTGTAAACGCGGAATACACCGTCGTTGTGTGTCGTGCGATACGTAAATTCGCGCTCAACCTTGTCCGAAAGCTGATAGCCGTATGCCTTACACGCCTTACGTGTCATATTGATGCCGCCAAAGGGGTTGACGGCACGCTTCAGCGGCTTGTCTGTCTGAAGACCGACAATGATTTCATTGTCGCGGTCAAGATAACCGGGCTGAAAGTTACAGAGGGACGCTACGGTTTCGGTATCAATATCAAGAACGCCTCCGCGTGCGTGCTCCTCGGCCAGCAGGGCCTCGAATTTGTCGTTGAGTGCAAGAGTGCGTGCGGTCGGTGCGGAAAGAAACGCCGCATCACCGTGATACGGTGTATAGTTTTTCTGAATGAAATCACGAACGTTGATTTCATCTTGCCACACTCCAGGGGTAAATCCTTTCCATTGTTCGATTGTCATGTTGGAATATCCTTTCTCACAGCAGCGCGCTACTATAATAGAATTTTGTGTTTTTTTTAACAGCAACAAAAAAGGCCGCACTTTCGTATCATCGAAAGTGTTGCCCAGACGAAACGGCACCAAATTAAACCTCACTGTGGTTGATTCCACCGCGGAGACCCGCATTCGTCAGAGGCTTCATTCATGCAAATATTCTTTGTTGCAAATAAATTATAACATAAAAACGTGTCGCTGTCAATGCTTTCACAGCAATTCTGCAAAGAATGTAGAATCTGAAAAAAATGCAAGGGGAAAGCTGCTGTTTTTTGTCAAAATTGAAGCACATTTGTTTTCAAAAAAAGCAAAAAGGTATTGTCATCTGCTACAAGATATGGTATAATATAACTGAAAATCATCAAGAAAGTGAGTATTTGCAATGTCATTTCTATATTTGCTTGAACGCATCCGCACGCCCATTCTCGATACGCTCTTTTCTGCCATTACGATGCTTGGAGATGAGCTCTGCTTTATCATCATCGTTCTTTTGATGTTTTGGTGTGTTGACAAGCGGATGGGATACTATCTCATTGCCGTCGGATTTGTCGGCACGATTCTCAATCAATCGTTGAAAATGATGTTCCGTGTTCCCCGCCCTTGGGTGCTCGATCCCAATTTTACGATCGTGGAAAGCGCGCGTGAGGCCGCGACCGGATATTCCTTCCCCAGCGGTCATACGCAGAACGCAGTAGGCATCTACGGTGCCATTGCACTTTGGCAGCGCCGTCCGATATACCGCATTTTGGCTCTGATTCCCGTTCTGCTTGTTCCGTTTTCCCGTATGTACCTTGGCGTTCATACGCCTATGGACGTTTTCGTTTCGTTTGTTCTCGCAGCGATCCTCGTTGTCTGTATCTATCCCGTGATGCGCCACGCGGACACAGCTCCGGCGTATTTGACTTATACGCTGCTCGGCGTTGTCCTTCTCGGCATACTGTCGGTTTTATACATGACGTTTGCCGCCTTTCCCGCAGACGTCGATGCCGCCCACGTTGCAAGCGCCACGGAAAACTGCTGTAAGCTGACAGGTGCTGCCGTCGGTATCGTCCTCGTATGGATTCTTGATCACAAATTCATCCGCTTTGAAACGGGTGCCGTCTGGTATGCACAGATCCTCAAGGTCGTTGTCGGTTGTGCTATTGTGCTTGGTATCAAATCCGTGCTCAAGGCACCACTCCAGGCAATCCTTCCTCTTGGAATTGCGGATGCGCTTCGGTATTTCCTCGTTGCGGTTTCTGCGGGTGCCCTTTGGCCGATGACGTTCCGCTACTTTGCAAAGCTCGGTAAACAGAATACAAAATAAGAGGGTCCAATGCTTCAAGTCCGCTTATATTTTGCACCTCTTGAAGGTGTGACAGATGTGCATTTCCGAGGAATCCATGCAAGGCTCTTTTCCGACAGCCCTGCAGATGCCTATTTCGCACCGTTTTTTTCACCGACAGCAGATACCCCAATGGCCGAACGTGACCGGCGTGGTCTGTCGCGGGAAAATAACATCGGCCAAGCCGTCATTCCGCAGATCATGGCAAATAAGCCGGAGGCATTTTTGCTCGGAGCACGAGCACTGTCGGAAATGGGATACACGGAGGTGAATCTCAATCTTGGTTGTCCGTCCGGTACGGTTGTCAGTAAAAACCGCGGTGCCGGTTTCCTCTCCGATCCGGACGGTATGGATCGCTTCTTTGATGCGGTATTTTCCGATCCGCTGTTTTCAGGCGGCGACGGAATGCACCTGAGCGTCAAGACACGTCTTGGAATGTTCGATCCACGGGAATTTTATGACATTCTGCCGATTTATAATCGCTATCCGATTACTGAGGTCATTCTGCACCCCCGCGTCCGTCGCGAGTTGTACCGTGGAGACGTGCATACGGATATGCTGCTGTACACCGCCTCCAATTCCGTGCATCCCGTATGCGTCAACGGTGATCTGTTTACCGTCAACGACGTCCGCTGTACGCTGAAAGCCTTTTCCGATAACGGTATCATTGCGCCTGCATCCTTTATGTTTGGACGAGGCGCGGTGTCCAATCCGCAGTTGATCGGACAAGCACGCGCAATGCTCATGGGAAAAGAGGTTCCCCCGCTGTCCCGTGATCGTCTGTATGCGTTTTTCCTTGCATTGTATCACGATGCAAAAAACAGACTCTCCGGAGAACGCCACGTTCTCTTTCGGCTGAAGGAACTGTTTGCGTATTGGATTGTGCTATTTGATGAGGCCGATTCCTATCGCCGTCGCTTGCGCAAGGCCGAAACTGCAGCGGAATTTCTTTCTTGTGCTGAGGAACTGTTTGCGCTCTGTCCGTTCTGTGAGGATCCGGGATTTTTCGGAAATGCCAAAATGAACGGATAACGCCTCCTCAATAATCGGACGGTTGCACTTACGTGCCCCAGCCCCATAGAAGTTCCCCTTGCCCCTCATCCGAGGGGCATTTTCATGCGAAAATCGCATGAAAATCGGAAAATTCGGGTCACTTCGTGACACAGGGGTTGTTGCAAGCTTTCAACTTGCAACAACCCCTGTCAAATATACGCATCCTTGTAGTAATAATAAATGCGATTGTCCTCACACCATTGGATTGCAATAAGATGGAGCCGCTCAATTCGATAACAGTACCATTGATCCTCGCCTCGCACGTCCTTGAGAACGAAGGCAAAGTTCTTAAACGCACCCTTCCTCTGCAATGCTGACAGCATTCTGGATCGTACGGACGGTCTGCGCTGAAGATTCGCAAAATCCATCATAATGTGATAAAGATCAATGTCCTCCGGAGCCGGAAGCGGAATAAATCTTGAATAGTCATCCTCTTGAATGAGCGTATATAAATGGGTATTGGTCGGATTGGTCGTCCCGTAATAATCAACAACCTCGATCTTGCCTGTCTGAAGATCATAATAAGCAGGCATATCATCCGTAACCATATCCATGATACGAACCAACTCAAACATATTAACAAGACGCTTCATAGAAATCCTCCAAGCTGACTGCCAAATGCGCATGCTTCTTTGATGGGGTTGCCGTGCATACTCG
>JAGBZV010000090.1 GCA_017628075.1 Clostridia bacterium | reverse complement strand
GGCCATGTCGAACACGGCCATGCTTATAATTGTATCGCGTCCTGCGCAAAACAACAAGATTTCCCGCTTTGGCCGTGTTCAGTCAATTATAAACCCTTGCAAGCAAGGCTAGCGTCCTCTCTCCGGTTTTGTGACAACCAACATCCCGTCCGTGCGGCACAAAGTCGGCACGGAAAGGGAGGCCTGCATTCCCGCCGGAGAAGCCCGGTCGCTATGGTTATAATCAGTGGGTTCATTGATAACTGTAATCACGCACCAAGCAGGAAATCCCGCAAGTATTCTATGTGTAAACAGACGGATTTATTCCTCGTCAGCCGGATATTCCAGCGTCATGAATTCATCCTCAAACATATCTGCGATGCGGTCGAATTCGTCATCGTCGTCAATGGTAACGAGGACCTCCTCATCGTTCTCGTCACGGACAAGCTTCAAAATGACGTAGGAATCGTCGGGGTTGTCATCCATCGGCTCAAGTGCAAGGTAAACGACACCGTCAACCTCTGTGCTTGCAAGCAGCTCAAACTGGCTTTCGTTTCCTTCTTCGTCTGTCAGCGTATAAATATCCTGTTCTTCGTAAAGTTCTTCAGCCATGAGTAGTATCTCCTTTGATAAATTTTGATTGTGGGTGTGCTTCTATTGTATACCAATTCCTCTGAATTGTCAATAGCTTTTCAAAAAAAGCATATCTGCGTGCGTATCGCTTCCCAGTCGTCAGGCGTGAAGCACTGCATCAACCGGGCAGGATGCAGCACAAAGACCGCAGCCGCGGCACGACTCGGCATCGATTGAGAACTTCCCTTCACAATCAATGCGGATTGCGCCAAACCGACATTCCATATCACACGTACCGCAGCTGACGCAAATCGCCTGGTCGATACGGTATATCCTTTGATCCATTCGTATCACTCACTTTCCTGATCCTTTGAAAATCACTTGATCTTGGTATCCGCACGTTTTTTATGCTTGAGCATCCGAAGCTTCATATAAAGTGCGGGAAGATGGTTCACAAGATAGTCCTTCAGCGAATTCCGCACGGAAGCGTAGCGGTCATGCACGGCGACGAGGAATCGATACGGAACGTGCTTGCCGGTCACGCAGAAGTCAAGATACCGCTCGTACGGAGCACCGAGGAAGCGCGGCAGCGCAAACGCCAGCTTGTAGCGCTTGACAAAATACCCGAAATACGCCTCAATAAACAGGACCTGCTCCTCCGGGAACTGCGGCTGAACAAGCGGCACGCGCCTCTTTGTAAAATCTCCCTCCGGAATGTAGCCCGCAGCCTTTGACAAATCGTAAAGCGCGGTACCCTCATACGGATAGAAGATATTGGGAATCACGCGGTCCGATTTGATGCGGGCATTGAGCTTTATGGTCTTGAGGGCCTTATGAATATCCTCATGCGGCAGACCGATAATGTTATAGGTCAGCTGAGCAATGCCGTATTTATGAAACCAGTTCGAGCAGCGAATAATCATTTCGTCCGTCTGGTATCTGCGCAGATACTTGAAGCGCATTTCCTGGTCGCCGGATTCCAGCCCCATATCAATGGTATAGAAGCCAGCCGCCTTCATCTTTTTAACGGTTTCCTCAGTCAGAATATCAAAGCGGATATTACCCGTGCAAGGAAGACCGATCTCCTTGGTATACATCTCGATGAAGCGGTCAAACCATTCCGGGAACATATTGAAGATTGCATCACGGAAATTGATGACCTTGATCTGCGGATGACGTGCAAGGAGTGTTTTCAGGTACAGCATTGCGTTTTCCGGCGAACGGAAGCGCGCATAGATCTTCTTGTTGGGATATACCTTACGGAAATTTCCGTTTCCGCAATAGGTACAGTTATAGAAGCATCCGCGAGAAACGACGACGATCGCCGTACCAACCTTGGAGGATTCCAGATTGTCGTAATCGAACAGCTCAAAGTCCGGAATCGGAAGACGGTCAAGGTCTTCGAACAGCGGACGGATGGGATTATGCTTAAAGGTTCCGTCCTCAAGCTTGAAGTAAAGGCTTTCTACGTTGAGGTAATCCTCACCCGCCTGCATTTTGTCGCAAAGCTCAAGCTCCGCATATTCACCGTCACCTACGCATACGCAGTCAACACCGTCTGCCGCAAGCACCTCATCCGGCACGAGCGTGGCATGATATCCGCCGCAGATCACAAAGGAATCCGGGTATACCTCCTTCGTCCAGCGGATATACATCTGCGAATCGGGAAACGCCGTAGTACGGACGGAAAAGCCTATGATATCAAATCCGCCAACAGCCTCCCACATGGTGCGCAGCTTGGTTTTATAGTCCTCCTCCGTATGCAGATACAGAAGATGCAGAAGCTTGCAATCGTGACCGCCCTGCTTGAGCACTGCAGAGATCGATGCAAGACCCTCCATATAGTTGCCGCCGGACGTTTTTTTCGTATTGTCCCGATCGGTGTAGTCCGGGTACACGATAAGCATACGTGCCGGACGGCCCTGTAAATTAATCATGGAGTATCATTCCTCCCGAAAATATTTGTTACTATATATTGTACCAAATTTCTTTCATAAAGTCAAGGATTTCCCTAAAAGAACGCAAGCATCCCCCCCAAAAAATTACGCTTTCTCTGCAAGCAGCTCAAGGAGAGCATACAGATTCGGCTCTGAATACTCAATTTCCGAGGAGAACAGCCGCACAGCCTCGACAACGCCCGCATCGCCAAGCACGGCGAATACGGCGCCAACCAATCTGCAGCCAAGAACGGCAAAT
>JAGBZV010000012.1 GCA_017628075.1 Clostridia bacterium | reverse complement strand
GAATGAGCATTGCGAGGTTGGTCTTACCGCAGGCGGACGGGAATGCAGCGGAGATGTACTTAACGTCGCCGTTGGGGTACTCTACGCCGAGGATGAGCATATGCTCAGCCATCCAGCCTTCCTTACGGCCGAGATAGGAAGCAATACGGAGTGCAAAGCACTTTTTGCCGAGGAGAACGTTTCCGCCGTAACCGGAGTTGACGGAGCAGATGGTGTTGTCCTCAGGGAAGTGGCAGATATAACGCTTGGATTCGTCACAGTCAGCAACGGCGTGCAGACCCTTGACGAAGTCAGCGGAGTCGCCCAGAGCTTCAATGACGTTCTTGCCGACGCGAGTCATGATCAGCATGTTGAGAACGACGTAGATGGAGTCGGTCAGCTCAATACCGATCTTTGCAAAATCGGAGCCGACGACGCCCATGGAATAGGGGATGACGTACATCTTCTTGCCGCTGTAGGAGTTCTTGTACAGCTTGTTCAGCGTTTCGTAGCATTCCTTGGGATCCATCCAGTTGTTGATGTTGCCTGCATCTTCCTTCTTGGAGGTGCAGATAAAGGTTCTGCCCTCAACGCGTGCAACGTCGTTGACAGCGGTTCTGTGCAGATAGCATCCCGGGAGAATATCCTGGTTGAGCTTAACGAGCTCACCGGTAGAGCAAGCCTCTGCGCGCAGTGCTTCAGCCTGTTCCTCGGAACCGTCAATCCAGACAATCTCGGTCGGGTTGACGAGAGCTGCCATCTCTTCGATCCAGGACAGGACATGCTTGTTGTTGGTCATGTTGTGTATCTCCTTTTTCATGGTTTTTCTTGAGTTATTCTATTTTGGGAGGGCTTTTTTTGAGTCCAATCTCCCACATCATATATTATATACGAAAACGAAATGAATTGCAAGTGATTTTGGGAAAATTGCAAAATTATTAACAATTCGGAAAAATATGAGAATGCTTTTGCTCGGCAGTATGGGCTAAATTGTGTTATTTTTACGGTAAGAAAGAAAAAACGCTTGACAAACTCGCGCAAATTGTGTATAATAAAACCGAAATCAAGTATATGGGAGGCGCTTTTATGAAAACATACAAGAGTAAGGTATGCGGGGAGGTTTTTTCTGTTTCAAACGAGACGGAGGCCGTATGTCCTCGCTGCAAACAGAAAGGAGATAAACTCGAAATTATGGCAAACAAGTATTCAGGCACAAAAACCGAAAAAAATCTGGAGGCTGCTTTTGCAGGTGAATCCCAGGCAAGAAACAAGTACACCTATTTTGCATCTGTTGCAAAGAAAGAGGGCTACGAGCAGATTTCTGCGCTGTTTTTGAAAACCGCGGACAACGAAAAGGAACACGCAAAGATGTGGTTCAAGGAACTCGCAGGTCTGGGCAATACCGCTGAAAACCTCCAGCATGCAGCAGAGGGCGAGAACTACGAGTGGACCGATATGTACGAGGGATTTGCCCGTGATGCGGAGGAGGAGGGCTTTGCTGAGCTGGCTGCGAAGTTCCGTCTTGTTGCGGAGATCGAGCGTCATCACGAGGAGCGTTATCGCGCTCTTCTGAAGAACGTAGAAACCGCTGCGGTCTTTGCAAAGAGTGAGATAAAGTTCTGGGAATGCCGCAACTGCGGTCACATCGTCGTCGGTACTGCCGCACCCGAGCTGTGCCCCACCTGTGCACATCCGCAGAGCTACTTTGAGGTACACGCGGAAAACTACTGATCCGATAAAAAGGACGGTGCTGCTGGGACACGAGGTGTCCCGGATTTCCCCGCCTTTGCGTGGAAATCGCATGAGAATATCTCTTGACAGTGAGATTGAAATCGTTTATTGGGCTGTTGCACTTACGTGCGCAGCCCAATTTTTTTTCTAAAAAAAGGGAAAATTTCAAAATAGGACTTCCATTTTAGTGAAATATCTGTTATACTATAGAAAGAAACCGTGTATACGGAAAAACGCAACGCGTCATGGGACACAGCGCCGGTGGTTTGTGCTCCCGATGCAATAGAAAGGAAACAACGATTATGGCAATTATGGGTTTGGATCTTGGTACGAGCGGATGCAAAAGCGTGGTGTGTGCTCCGGATGGCACGTATATTTCAGGTGCTTACCGTGAATATACTGCACAGCGTGATGCGGGTGTACACGAGCTGGATGCAAACGTCATGTGGGACTGCATTCGCGAGGTCGTCAGCATCGGCGCCCGTGAGTGCCGTGCACGGACCGGAGATGAGGTAGAGGCGATCATCGTAACCTCGTTTGGTGAAGCAGGTGTCCCCGTGGACCGCGAGGGACGCGTACTGCACGGCATCGTTCTGTATACCGACAACCGCGGTGAGGCGGAAACGAATGCGCTTACCGCGCGATTCGGATTGGAAAAGCTCATGCGTACGCTGTACATGAAGCCGCACATGATGTATACGCTTCCCAAGCTGATGTGGTATAAAAACGAAAGACCTGAGGTCTTTGCGCAGATGCACCACTTTTATCTGATCGAGGACTACGCTGTTTGGCGGCTGTCCGGTGTTTCACAGATCAGCTATTCGCTGGCGTCGCGCACCATGGCGTTCGACGTGGTCAGTAAGCGCTGGTGCACGGAGGTTCTGGAGGCTGCAGGAATTGATGAGCGAATCTTCTCAAAGCCCGTTTCTGCGGGTACTGTTGCAGGTCCGGTGCTTCCATCTCTTTGCGAGGAGCTGGGCTTGTCACCCGATACGCTTATCATCACCGGTGCACAGGATCAGATTACTGCGGCCCTCGGTGCAGGCGCCTTCCTGCCGGGCACCTCGGTTGACGGCATGGGCACGGTGGAATGTATCACGCCCGCCTTTGACCGTCCGTTTGACGATATGTCGCTGATCAATCGCGGCTACGTCTGCGCACCGCACGCAATCGACGGCCTGTACGCTACATACGCCTTCTGCTACTGCGGTGGCGCCTTGGTGCAGTGGTTCCGCGATACCGTCGGCCTGGATGCGAAGCTGCGCGCGGCACAGGAGAATACCAGCGCGTATCGCCTGTTGGATGCGGAGTTCGCAGCAGATCCTGCCTGCAAGAGCCCGACGGGAATTCTTGTCCTGCCGCATTTTGCGGGTGCAGCAACACCGTATATGGATTCGGCAACGCACGGCGCCGTCGTCGGCCTGTCGCTTGAAACCACCCGTGCACAGTTCTACCGTGCGGTTATGGAAGGAATTACCTATGAGATGCGTCTGAATTTGGAAATGCTGAAGCACGGCGGTGTCGATGTGCGTGTGCTCAATGCCACGGGCGGCGGCTCCCGCTCTGACCTTTGGATGCAGATCAAGGCGGATATCACGGGACTTCCCGTGCAGACACTGGAGAATCCCGAGGCGGGTGCTGTCGGCTGTATCATGCTCGGTGCTGTAGCAAAGGGCTATTACCGTGATTTGCAGGAGGCATCTGCCGCGCTCGTGCGTGTCAAGCGCTGCTTTGAGCCGGATGCGGCGATGCATGCGCGGTATGAGGAGCATTTTTCCAACTATCGCAGAATGTACGATGCGGTCAAGGATATTTATGCGCTTCCTAAAATTTATTGATAGGATTCGATTGAAAAGGAGCATTCTATATGCGCATTGAGGACATTGACAAAAATCTCAAGGTAGAAACCGTGCTTGGACGTGACGATCTTGTGTTTGCGGACGTCCGCTCTGAGCCGTTCCGTGTGTACGGCCTTTACGATTATAAAAATCAGTCCGTTTTCCGCCGACTGCCGGAGGAGGTTGCACGTGCGACCAATCCCGGTGTGTATGACCTGCATACCAATACCGCAGGCGGCCGTGTCCGTTTTTCTACGGATTCTCTGTACATTGCGATTCGATGCAGAATGCCTCGCATCACGCGCATGTCGCACATGGCCTTTACGGGCATCGCGGGCTTTGATTTGTACGAGCATCAGCACAGCCTTGATCTGTATCGCCAGACCTTTATTCCACCCTTTGATATGACGGATGGCTATTCGTCTATGCACCTCGTTTCAGAGGATGGAGCAATGCACAACTATACCATTCATTTTCCTCTGTATAACGACATCGAATCCTTGGAGATCGGACTTGTGTCGGGATCCAGGCTGGAAGCAGGACCTGCGTATGCGGATATCAAG
>JAGBZV010000089.1 GCA_017628075.1 Clostridia bacterium | reverse complement strand
TATCTTCTTCGTTCCTTTATTCTATTGTCACTGCGGCGAAACACTTCCGCCTTGCATTCGTTTAAGTCTCTCATAATAACAGCTCACCATCCTCTCCAAGAATGATGCGAAGTTCCTTCTTTGCGCGATACAGAAGATTATCCACCTGTTTGGGGTTTTTCTTCATTACCTTGGCAGCTTCGTCATAGGTCATCTCTTCGAAATAGATCAAGTGGATAACCACACGCATATTCTCCGGAAGCTTGGCAACAGCGGCATTCACCGCACGCTTTCTCTCATCTGCCAGGACGATCTCTTCCAATGTCTTTTCATCATCGGGCAGGTTCTGTGCCTCGGAAAGCTCGACAACGTCAATGACCTTACGGTGCTTGATATAATCGAGAGCACGGCTTCTGCCGATCATAAAAAGATATGTCTTCAAGGTCACCTTGAAATTATACCGATGCTTATGTACGACAAGATCCGAGAAGGCATCTATCGCAATATCTTCGGCTGCGTGGACGTCGTGCACGTAACGGTCAATGTAGAAAACAAGACTGCGAAACAGCTCCTTCATGATCTCATCAAAGGCACTCTCATCACCATCAAGGAAACGGCGGTAGCTACTTGCGCCGTTATCCATTGGGATTCCTCCTGTTCTCGGGATCACGTCTGTCCCCTTCACTTATTATACGACTGAGCAGGCTGCAGTTCCTTATAAGAAAACGCAAAAGCCCGCAACTTTTTCAAAGTTACAGGCTTTCATCATCCGTGTTCTGTTCTCGGGTAGGCAGATGCTCCTATAACCGCACCGGGAAATAGCATCCTCCGTAATATGCTCTGCAGCAACAGCCAAAATTTCACGGTCCTTTAGCTTCGATACGGAAACCAAATCAGGATCATTTATGACCAAGCCGTAGGGATTGGACGAAATTGCACGGATATGCATGGACATCAGCAGCTCCACGTCCGAGGGAATTTCCATACCTACGGATTTCCGCATCAATACAGCGGCCTCCTACCAGCGACCGATATTATGTGCTGTTTCCCAGCCGGCAGGGATATAATCGTTTTCCGGCTGCAAGCAGTCAATCAGTGGACGCGCAAGCGCTTTCATGCTTGGAATACGACGTGACACATACCAATCATCCTCCTTGATACTGTCGCATATCGTTGTTTAAGGAAATGGATTTAGAGCATGAAATAACCGGCAGTCGGTGATCAATACCACCTGCTTTGCAGCACCTCGCACGCAGGAGATACGACGTCTGCAGACAAGCCGTTTATATATTTGCACGCTTCCAGCAAAATCTCTCCGTATTTGCCGTAAACACTGCACACATGATGAATATACGGTCCCTCAACCAGCGTATGCTCCCATCGCGGCCAGTTGTCAACCTCGATCCAAACGTAGCTGCCAACGTTTTTCGGACCGACCGTGGTTTTCGCTTCGCCTATCAGAAGCTGATACGTTCCGTGATCTCCGTCAAATCTTGCGATTGTCAGATCACCCTCCTTCAACTCCCATTCGCATATACCGTAGGTATCGTTATGATATCTGCTTCTGCCCGCAAACGCCGCTAAGGGGTGCTTGGCCAAGGAATAAGGGAAATTGCCGCAATGCCATAACAGCTCTGCGTTATCATTGCTCGGGTGTCTTACCGTTACGTCCGCAAAAAACGGAACGCCTTCATCCGCAGACGCTGCAGCCTGCATCATAATTGCCGTAATCGCACCGTGAATATCCGTTTCACAAACCACGGGAATTCCCTCATCCGTCAGCAT
>JAGBZV010000088.1 GCA_017628075.1 Clostridia bacterium | reverse complement strand
TTCTGATCGGAATTCTTGCGCGCCGCACCGATATCCCCTACGAAACCTGGATCTCCGTTCTGAAGACCACCGTTCCCGCCAAATTCCTTGATATCAACCTGCGTGCCTTCGATATGGGCTGGAACCACAACTGATCGGAGGCGACGGGCTGTTGCTCTTACGTGCCCCAGCCCCATTTTGCGGCTTTCGTTGCCTTGCAATAACGATTTTGCTTCGCAAAACAGCCCCAATTCCACAAGAAAGGATACTTTCGCTGCGCGAAAGTTATGGTCATATAAATGGAATTTCATTTTTCTGACAAGCTGTGCGGAATGAAGCCCTCCGCCATCCGCGAGATCTTCAAAAGCCTTGGCACGCCCGGTGCAATCTCCTTTGCAGGCGGCAATCCTGCGCCGGAATCCTTCCCGGTCGATGCCATCTCCGAGATCTCTGCGGACATTTTCAAGAACAACGCCGCAGCAGCTTTGCAGTATTCCACGACAGAGGGATACACCCCTCTCCGCGAGCTGATTGCCGCGCGCATCCGAACGAAATTCTCCGTCGGCCGCGACTTTGATTCCACCATCGTTACCTCAGGCGGACAGCAGGGCATTGAGCTTGCGTGCAAGGTGCTGTGCAAAGAGGGAGATACGGTCATCGCGGAAAATCCCAGCTTCATCGGTGCGCTTAACGCGTTCCGTTCTCTTGGCACCAACCTCGTCGGTGTTGATATGGAGGAGGACGGCATCAACCTTGCCGCACTAGAGGAAACGCTGAAGAACACGCCGAACGCAAAGCTGCTCTATCTGATTCCGACCTTCCACAACCCCTGCGGCACCTGTATGTCCTACGAAAAGCGTGTCGCCGTTCTTGCACTTGCAAAGAAATACGATATCGTCATCATTGAGGACAACCCCTACGGCGAGCTTCGCTTCGCGGGTGAGGAGATCCCCACCATCAAGAGCATGGACGACGAGGGACGTGTCATTTACTGCGGCTCCTTCTCCAAAAT
This sequence comes from Clostridia bacterium, assembly GCA_017628075.1. Taxonomy (GTDB): domain Bacteria; phylum Bacillota; class Clostridia; order Oscillospirales; family CAG-272; genus RGIG3925. Next base: position 1,558 of record JAGBZV010000088.1, on the reverse strand, counting down.
TCTCTCCGCCGGTATGCGCGTCGGATTCCTCTGTGCACACGAGGACCTCATCGCAAAGATCGTCGTTGCAAAGCAGGTGGAGGACGTCCATACCAACATCTTCTTCCAGATGATCTGCGCAGAGTTCATGCGCAAATATGACATGGATGCACACATCGAAACGATCCGCGCGCTGTATCGCCGCAAGGCAGGCCTGATGCTCGATGCACTCGACCGCGAGATGCCCGACTGCGTCAAATACGCCCGTCCCGAGGGCGGCCTGTTTTTGTGGTGTACGCTGCCCGATCACATTGACGTTGCCGAGTTCATCAACCGTGCGAAGGAACAGCTTGTGTTCGTGGTCACGGGCAAGGCGTTCAACTGTGACGAGAGTGCCGGCACACATTCGTTCCGTCTGAACTACTCTATGCCCAGCGACGAAAACATCGACCGCGGAATCAAGATTCTCGGCGATATCATCCGGGATATGATGTAACCGTTTACAGGTCAATTTGCTCGAAATTCAAGACCACCGGCACGGCCGGTGGTCTTGAATTGTTTTCAGCCGAACACTTTGTAACATTTTCGAAAACAACAGCGTTTTTTCACAAAATTCCTTGCAGATGGGGAAAATTCGTGGTATAATAGAAGATAACAACAAACAAGCGTTCGACAGCAAAAACAGGAGGTCCACATGGCAGCCAAGCAGGACATAACGAAAACACCCCCCCGCGACGGAGTCTTTCATCTCGTGTCCGATTATACGCCGACAGGAGATCAGCCACAAGCGATCGATCGGCTGTGTGCGGGCATTGAAGCAGGCATGAAAAACCAGACGCTTCTCGGCGTTACCGGCTCGGGAAAGACCTTTACTATGGCAAACGTCATCGCCCGGATGAACCGCCCCACACTCGTGCTTGCCCATAATAAAACGCTCGCTGCACAGCTTTGCTCCGAATTCCGGGAATTTTTCCCGCACAACGCAGTGGAATATTTCGTATCCTATTATGAGTACTACCAGCCGGAAGCATATATCCCGGGCAAGGATATGTATATCGAAAAGGACTCCATGATCAACGATGAGATCGATATGCTCCGTCACTCCGCGACCTCCTCTCTTTTGGAGCGCAGAGACGTGATCATCGTATCCTCTGTGTCCTGCATTTATTCGCTCGGCGATCCAAAGGAATATAAAAACCAGCTGATCGGCGTTCGCCCCGGTCTGCAGATGGAGCGCGATGAGCTGATCGAAAAGCTGATCCGCATCAGCTATGACCGCAACGATTTTTCCTTCACGCGCGACAAATTCCGCGTGCGCGGCGATACCGTCGATATTTTCCCCGCATCCATGCACGACAAGGCGCTCCGTGTGGAATTTTACGGCGATGAGATCGACCGCGTTTCGCTCATCAACGTCATCACCGGTGAGGTCACGGAAAACCTTACGTACTATCCAATCTACCCTGCTACGCACTATGCGACCTCCGATGCGCTGCGTGAGCGGGCGCTCGGTATGATTGAGGAGGAGATGCTGGAGCGCGTGGAATTTTTCCGCGCACAAAACAAGCTTCTTGAGGCA
>JAGBZV010000087.1 GCA_017628075.1 Clostridia bacterium | reverse complement strand
TTGTAGCGTTTGATATACGGCAGCGCCTGTGTCAGGACCTCAGCGCGCTGTGCGTTGGAATAATTGCTCTCCATATTGCCCTCTGTTTTCTGTTCTGTTTCTGCGTTTTGACTCACGCTGGGATCAGGTTCTGTAGTCGCCGTTGATCTTGACATAATCGTACGTCAGATCACAGCCCCATGCGGTTGCACCGTATTCTCCGCTGCCGAGAGAAACGAGGATCTCGATCTCCCGTTCAAGCAGCACCTTCTTTGCCGTTTCCTCGGAAAACGGGATTCCCGCACCGCCGCGGCAGACGTCAACAACACCCGCAGCAGAACGGAAGGAAACGTCAACCCGTGAAATATCAACGTCTGCGCCAGAATATCCGATTGCACACAGCACGCGGCCCCAGTTTGCATCCGCACCGAACATTGCCGCCTTGAGAAGGCTGGAGCAGATGACACTCTTTGCAACGGTCTTTGCCTGGCAAAGCGACGATGCGCCGTCAACAACGCACTCAAGAAGCTTAGTCGCGCCCTCGCCGTCGCCGGCGATCATACGGCAAAGCGCAACGGTAACGGTATTCAGCGCCGCTGCAAATTCCGCAAAATCCTCACCCTCACAGGTAATCTCCTCGTTGCCGGCAGCACCGTTTGCCAAGATCGCAACCATATCGTTGGTGGAGGTATCTCCGTCTACGGAAACCATATTGAACGTGCTTCTGACGTCAGAGGAAAGTGCCTTTGCCAGCATCTCGGAGGAAATCGCGCAGTCGGTCGTCAGGAATACAAGCATCGTCGCCATATTCGGATGGATCATGCCGGATCCCTTGGCAATACCGCCAAGACGGCATTCCTTACCGCCAACCGTAAAGGAAACTGCAACCTCCTTTGCAACGGTATCGGTCGTCATGATGGCCTCCGCGGCATTGGCCCCACCCTCAAACTCCGAGGAAAGCGTATCGCACAAAACGGGAATACCTGCGGCAATCGGCTCAAGATTGAGCGGCTGACCGATGACACCGGTGGATGCAACGACCACGTCATCCGCACGGATCCCGAGCGCATCGGCTGTCATCGCCGACATTTTCTCTGCGATCTCAATGCCGTCCGCGTTGCAGGTATTGGCATTTCCGCTGTTGCAGATGATTGCCTGTGCACATCCGTCTGCAATGTGAGCCTTCGTCACGATCAACGGAGCACCCTTAACAAGATTCGTCGTATAAACTGCTGCTGCATTGGCACGCGAAGCAGAATAAATGAGCGCGATATCACGCTTGGAGCGATTCTTGCGGATGCCGCAATGAATACCGGATGCCGAAAAGCCCTTTGCGGCGCAAACGCCGCCCTGAATGGATGTAATCATGTTCGTATTATGTCAACGGCAACGATGCCGTTTATTCCTTTCTTTTCCAAAGTTGTTTTATTCGCCGATCACAAGGCCTGCAGCTTCCTCACAGCCGAGAACGATATTCATGTTCTGGATTGCCGCACCGGACGCGCCCTTGCCGAGATTGTCATACCGCGCAACGAGAAGAATGCGCTCACCGTTTCCACAGACACGGATCTCCATGTCGTCCCTTCCCGCATAATACGCAGCGGAAAGGAATCCGCCCTCCTCAGAATCTTCCTTGTATCTGACGAGTCCATCACGGTATGCGCTCCGATACACCTGACGGATATCCTCAGCGCATCCGCAAATCTGCGACGCGTCAAGCGGCACGGTTACCTCCATGCCCGAATAAAAATCAGCTACGATCGGGCAGAACATCGGAGTCCGCACAAGGCCGCTTTGGTGGATCATTTCAGCAAGATGCTTATGCTGCTGTGTCAGGCCGTACTGTCTGGGAGCGGAGAGCAGAGGGGAGCGATCCGCGCTCTGATATTCCGCAATCATGCTCTTTCCTCCGCCGGAATAGCCGGTCAGCGAGTGGCAGGAAAGCAGCGCATCCGCCGGCAGGATCCCGGCCGCGGTCAGCGGCGCAATCAGAGCGATAAATCCACTTGCATGGCATCCGGGGTTTGCAATCCGCTTGGAGGCGGCAATCTCCGCACGCTTTCCGGGGAGCTCCGGAAAGCCGTAGGTCCATCCCGGTGCACAGCGATGCGCTGTTGACGTATCAATAATGACCGTATCTATATCACCTGCAAGCGAAACTGCCTCAACAGCGGCGGCATCCGGCAGGCAAAGAAACGCAATATCTGCAGCCGCAAGCGCGTCTGCTTTCGCTGTGGCATCCTTTCGCAGCTCCTCGGGAAGCCTGATCATTTCCAGCTCTCTTCTGTCTGCAAGCCGTTCGTATATGCGCAGGCCGGTCGTTCCGGCGCTTCCGTCGATAAAAATCTTTGTCATGGGGTACTCCGTTTTTTCTGATAGGAATTTTCAATACTGAATACAGAGATATTATACACGATAAAACTGCATTTGTCAAGTGGTTTTCGCATTTTTATTCACGAATTTTTGTATAATATTACGAGTTCGGTGTATATACATTCAAATATACGCACAGAGGTCAGCAACGAGTCCTTCAAATACGGCCATTGCCTCCGTACTGCCGCCGCTCCACTGCATCAGACGGCCCGTGTACGTCTCGCAGCACGCAGGATCGTCGAGCATGGATTTCAGCGCACGGTAGATTCCGTCCTCGGAGATCTCGCAGACTGCACCAAGATGCCCATCCTCAAGCTGCTCTCGTGCAGAAAGATAGTCTGTGACGAGAATCGGCTTATAAAGGATCTTGGCCTCTTCAACGGCGATCGGCTTTCCCTCATGACGGGACGGCTGAACGTAAATGTCGCAGTCACGCATATACGTATAAGGATTGGCCATATTGCCGAGCAAAATCAGTGCGTCCGCTACACCGCGCTCAACAGCGGATAGCTTGAGCGCACGCTCGTCCTCCTCCGTTCCGCTGCCAACGATATACCAACGAACGCAGTATCCCTCCTCACGCAGTCGGGCAAGAACGGCTACCGCCATATCGTACCCCTTCTGCTCCGCGATCCGACCGACGGTCAGAATCCGTGTTCCCTCATAAAACGCATCCGGAAACGTATCGCCACGCAGAGCAAGCTCACGTATCTGGCGCGGATCGCAGATATTTTCCATACAAACGATCTTATCGCCAAGGGAGGGAAAATGGCCGCGCATGGAGGCCTCTATGGGACGAGATACCGTTACGATGCTGTCGCACGCCTCAAACGCCGGTCCGTACAGGCTATCGTCCCGCGCCGGCTTCATATAATCGAAGTGAAGCCAAGCGATCTTTCTCCGCGCACAAACGTGGTCAAGCATATAAAACATCGTTTTGTCGCCCCAATAAGCAAGGGCAATATCATATTCACCCGGCAGATCCGGAAAACGCTTTTCCAAACGGCACCACATTCTCATCGCCTGATCTGCTCTCCGTCCGATCCGCAGTGCGATTTTGAGTGCGAACGGGAAAATATCCAATAGCACCCGAGGATTCCTTTTTACCATGCTGCTCCAGATCACACGCATGGCGTTTCCTCCGTCCATCGTAAACATATCCGCATACTCTTCCATCGTGATTACGCGGATCTGCTTCGGGATCATAGGAAGAAAGAGGCCCTCCTTCTTTGCAAGCAGCAGCGTCACGTCGTATCTGTCATAATCCAGACACGAAGCAAAGGAGAGAAATGACTTTTCCGTTCCCGCAGGCTGCATCGTAATTCCGATAATCAGCAGGCGGATCTTTTTCTGTTCCATATATCGACCTTCGCCCTTTTTCAAGGGCATCCTTTCTTTCGTTGCATCTTTGTCGCTGTTCCGTTGGAAAATGCAGCGATCCCGTCTGTGTTACACATCGTATAAAACCGTGCACCGGATCATTCGGTCTGCTGCTGCGCCATCCATGCCAGAACGCCGCGTGCGATGGCATCCGCCGTGATCTCCCAGCCACCGGGCGCCGTCAGCGTTTCAAATTCCTCGGCAGAGGTCACAAAGCCAATCTCCACAAGCGCAGCAGGAAATTTGTAGTTGCGCAGCATTGCAAGACGCTGCTTCGTCGTTTCGCGCTTCAGGCGGCCCAGCGCCACCGCAAGCTCCTGTGCCACACAGTCCGCAAGCGACCGTCCGCTTTCCGTCCAATAAAGGCCTACAACCCCGCGAATATGTGAAATGTCCGTATTCTGCGGCATGGAATTCTGATGAATGGAGAGCAGCAGGCTCGGCTCAAGCGCGTCAATACAATCCATGCGCGTGTAAATATCCACGGTGGAATCATCCTCACGCAGAAGGATCACGCGTGCGCCAAGTGCCTCCAGCTTCGGCCTAAGCGCCGCAACAATGGCAAGATTGCATTGCTTTTCGCTGAGGCCGAGATGTGTTCCGGGCGTCAGCGTACCGCTGTCCGTCCCACCATGACCAGCATCCAGCACAATCGTTTGTCCCAAAAGCGGCATTTCTGAGCTCATGTCCGCCTGTATGGGACAGCGCAGCGCGATCACGACAGCGCCACTTTCATAAAATACGCGGAAGCCGTAAAAACGGTCACGCTCGTGCAGGGAAAACGTATATACGGCATATGCGCCCTCCCCCGATCCGCCATTGACGAACGATACGTCGGAGAGTATCGGGTTTTCGGAAAGAGCCGCACCATCCGCATCGGTATGTCCCCGATACAGCATCACACGAAAGGTGTCGCCCTCCTTGACACAGTGGACGGGAACGTTGGACGTTGACGGGATCACAACGTGCACCTCATGATCGATGATTTCAGAGGAAAGCGTGCCAAACGTGGCGTGCCCGGCACGGTTTTCCGAAGGTGCAATCCCGGAAACCTCCAAATACGCCGTATTTGAGGCAAGCGAGATCTCTGCATAGCCGTCTGCGATCCGATCCGCCAAAATCTCCATTCCGGCAGATGCGGGAATATAGTCATCATAGTACCAGCTTGTCGCTGAAACCTTCAGCTGCGTGCCTGTGCGCTCGACTCTGATCGGCATCGCCGCGCCGTCTCCGAGCACGTAGATCCTGCCCCCTGACAGGGACAGCATTTCCTCACCGTACGCCGCGCGAAAGGTCAGGGCACCAAGATCCTCATATGTGCCCTCACCGGGATCGGGAAGCGTCAGCTCACCACGATAAACGGCACAGCCGTCTGCCTCCGCCCTGTCTTCCGTCAGCGCAACCTGCATATCGCCAAGATACGCAGTCACAGAGCTTCCTGCCGTCGCTTTCACGGAAACCGCAAGCGTTTCCGTTCGCAAAAGCGCAGTCAGCGAAGAAGGATAGGCATTCTCAAGGACCGCCCCTACTTCTGGCACAGATGTGTCAGGTACAGACGTATCGTTTCCGTCCTCGGACGAGGACGGTCGGTTCCGGTTCTTCCATACGGTATGCACGTATTCCTCCCCGCCCTGCGTAAATACAAACCGATTTTCTCCGTTTTCAAGCGACACGTAGAAGGAAAAATACCCGCTCCTCGTCCTGCTGACAGGATGCCCGTTGCAGAACAGCGGCTCTGACGGATGGCTCTGTCCCAGGAGATACGTCCCCTCCTCATCACATCGGTAATGATTATATGGAACCGTCACCGTGATGTCGGGGGAGATTCCGTCAACGTGCTCCACCTCAAAATACAAAACCTCGTCCTCATAGGAGTCACAGATCTCATCTGCAACACCGTTCGTATTGTCCTTGAGCTGCGGGTATCCGTAGAAAAGGCTGCCCCGATACGCATTCTCTGCACGGGCAAAGCCGATCTGATTCCGCATTTCTCCCGGATTGTTCCAGCTTTCGTAATTATAGATTGCGTGCGAGATCCACAGCGGAACGCCGCGTGCATCGCACTGTGCATTCCACCAACGCACGAGTGTATCGTAGCGTGCCGCCTTCGTCGTAAACTGCCAATAGATCTGTGGTGCAATAAAATCAACGTATCCGCCGTCCATCCAGGCAAGCGCATCACAGTAAATCGCATCGAAGGCCTCAAGTCCGGAGGTAGCGCTTCCCACACCCGTTCCGTCGTCGTTCTGCCAGATACCAAAGGGGGCAATGCCAAAGGAAAGATGCGGGGAAATCTCCTTGACTGCCTTATAGCAGACGCGAACCATTTCGTTGACACAGTCGCGCCGAAAATCACCGATATCCGCAAAATCAGCACCATATGCCGCATATGCAGCACCGTCATCGATCTCAAGAATTTTTCCGGAAGCGTCCGCCACGGGATACGGGTAAAAATAATCGTCAAAAATAACGCCCGCCACCGGATATCTGCGGCAAATTTCCTCAACACCTGCGGCAATCAGCGCGCGCACCGCAGGAATCCCGGCGTTGTAATATACGGCTCCGTTATAGCTAAAGGTCCATTCCGGATGCTGCACGGCAGGATTATCCTCAGACAGCGCCCCCGGATCCTGTCCGGCTGCCGTCACGCGCAGCGGATTTACCCATGCGTATACGGAAAGCGGCTCCCCATATTCATCATCCGAGGCAATCTCACAGAGATAGGCAAGCGGATCAAAGGACGAATCAGCCTCCTCCCCCTGCTCGCCGGACAAATACGCAGAGGTCGGAAACAGCGCAGAGCAATACAGCGCGTCCGAGGACGGGCGCACCTGCAGGCAGAGCGTGTTCAGATTGTTCTCGCGTGCCACTCGAACGATGTCATCAAGCTCCGCACGCAGGGTGTCCGCATCCAATCCGGGCCTTGAAGGATACGTGATATTGAGAACGGAGGGAATCCAAAGACCGCGTACCTCTCGGTTTGGATCAGCAAGCGCGCCGCTTCGGACAGCCGCCTCTCCGCGCACAGCCTCTGCAACCGCGTCGGGACCGCCTGCGGGCAGCGGCCGATTGGCCTGCAGATACACGCACAGCCCCGCAAGCAGCAAAAAAAGTGCGGTAAACAGAACCACCGGATATTGGATTCGTGCCGCGTGCTTTGTCATCGTTCCGTACCTCCATTGATCGGTTATCTACCACATATTATAGCAAATTCGATGCAAAAATGCAAGGACTTTAGAGAGATTTTTCGCCGCGTACCGACGTTTTTTGTCTTCTCCGAAAAACGCACAGCCCACATCGGAAATGTTTTCCGACAATTCCGCAGACTCCCATCCATCTATGACTCAGCCGGTGACACAAACACCGCTATTTGCGGCACACTATGCTAAGCGAATACGATTTGCGGCAGAACACACTGCAGCAACCAAACACCCGCGATACGAAAAAGAAAGGAATCAAGCATGAAAATCGGTCTTTCCAGCTACAGCATGGACAGAGCAATCAGAAGCGGCTCGCAAACGATCCTCGAGGTCATGGACTTCGCCCACAAAGAGGGCGCCTCACACATTGAACTCGTACCATTCGGCTTCACGCTATACGACGAGAAAAACGATGCATTCAACGAGCCGCTGATTGCAGCGATCCGAAACAAATCCAAGGAGCTGTCCCTGCCCGTTTCCAATTATGCAGTTCTCGGAGATCTGCTCCGTCCGGATGCGGATGCGTACCGTGCAGAGCTTTCACGTCTGATGCGGCATATCGACGTGGCGGAGAAGCTCGGCATCCGACAAATGCGCCACGACGTTGCATCCTTCCGCCGTCCGCTGCAATCAAACACCGCGCGCGATTTCGAGCGTGAATTTGCACGTATGGCCGAGG
>JAGBZV010000086.1 GCA_017628075.1 Clostridia bacterium | reverse complement strand
TATACGCATCCACTTCCCGGAACATCAGGAACAAACGATACGTTCTGCTATCACGTTCCTTCTGAAGCAAACAATTTGTTCAGCTCCTAACAATTTCTATTCAAACGCCGCCTCCCCACTGGGGCGGCGGCGTTTCCTTTTAATGAAATGAAAAAGAAAACAAAAGAATTTAATAATCGTCGTGCGTGGCTGTACGTTTGCACTGCTTTGGTGCTTCTGGCATTGGTTCTTGTGATTGCAACTGCAGCACAAATGCACGGCTCGCAAAACAAAAATCCGCTTGGCCCCGGCTTCGGCTCGTCAGAAAACGGTACCGCAGATAAGGAGCTGCCTCCGCTTGCTTCCGTTGAGATCGACACGGATGCCGAGGATGCGGTCCTTGACGGCATTCTTGCTATCCGTGACGTTGGAAGCTATGCCGGCCTCTATATGGAGGACGGCTCCAATGAGGTCGTTTCGGGTGTTATGATGCTCATTGTTGAGAATATCTCGGGTAAGGACCTTGAGTATGCTGAGATCACGTTGACCTTCGGGGACAAGGTCATGTCCTTTTCAATCTCAACGCTGAAGGCAGGCGCGAAGGCAGTTCTTCTTGAGAAGACGCGCGGGAAATATCCCGGGCAAGAGCCTGACGCTGTGCATATTGCAAACGTGGTTTATTTTGAGACACCCATGCAGCTCTATTCGGACGTTTTTGAGATCTCCGGCGTTAGCGGAGCACTGAATATCCGTAATTTGACTGATATTGCTATTACCGGTGATATTTTCGTCTATTATAAGAACGCGGCAACCGATCTCTACTACGGCGGTATTACGTATCGCGCACGTATTGAGGGCGGTTTGGCTCCGGGCGAAACAAAACAGATCATGACAGGTCACTATTCGATCAACGGAAGCGAGATCGTCATGGTTCAATATACCGGCTGACAGGGGAATCCGTATATGCGATCCGAGTTGTATATCAGCATCGCAGGTCTTCCCGTAAGGCTTTGTATCGATGCGCCCGATATAGGTGCGTTTGGCATACTTGACGAGTATCTCATGGATACCGTTCCCACATCCGTTTCTCACACCTACCGTTTGCGGTGTGTTACGCGGCTTTCTCCCCCCGAGGGGATATGCGTATACAGCGATCCTTCAAAATTGGTATACAGCAGCGGTGACTGCGAGATCAGATTCGTCGGCACTGTTGCGGATTCTCCCGATCATGCCTATCTGCGTGTCAGCAGATGCGGGCAAGAGAGCGATGTGGAATATCGGGGAGATCGCATAACCGCAAAGATCATACTGACGGCGCTTTGCGGTGAGCATCTGATCGTAGCACACGGTGGATTTCTTCTGCACGCCTCCTGTATCCGCAGAGCAGGGTACGGCGACGGTGTTCTGTTTACTGCGCCGTCAGGAACAGGAAAATCGACACAGGCCTCCCTTTGGTGTACGCACCGAGACGCAGAGTTTATCAATGGTGACCGTATTTCCGTTTTCCCAGTGCCTTCCTCACAGCCGCAGGCGCGCGGGATCCCCTTTGCGGGAAGCTCCGGCGTCGCAAAGAATACAGCCCTCATGCTCCGTGCAATCGTATATTTGAAGCAGTCACCGACCAATTCGGTGCGCTTTCTGCGCGGGAGCGCCGCATTTCGTGCAATTTGGGAGGGATGCAGCGTCAATGTATGGAATCGCTCTGACGTTGAGTCGTGTACGGAAAGCGTCATGCGCACGATTGCACAGATTCCCGTATTGGAATTGTCTTGTACACCGGACATCTGCGCAGTGGAAGCGCTTGAATCGGTGCTTTTATAAACTCGCCCGAAAGGAGCGCATTCACTTATGCAGAAAACACAAACTGAACCGTATCTTTCCAGATTTCTTCACAGCAAAGGAGCGAAGCTTGGTCTTCCCATCGGCGGAAATTTTGAGCTGACGGCCCGGTGCAACTTTCGTTGTCCGATGTGCTATATTCATAAGGCCGGATGCGATCACGATAAGCGTCAGCGCGAGCTGAGCACAGAGCAATGGATCGGCATTGCTCGTGCAGCGCGGGACCGAGGAATGGTTTTTGCGCTGTTAACGGGTGGAGAGCCATTTTTGCGCGAGGATTTTTTTGACATCTACTCTGCCATGAAAAAAATGGGGATCATGGTTTCCATAAATTCAAACGGCTCCTTGCTTGACGGAGAGATCCGCCGCCGTTTGCTTGAGGATCCTCCGTTCCGTATCAACATTTCGCTCTACGGTGGATGTGAGGAAACGTATTCTGAAATGTGCGGATCACCGTCATTTGCGAGAGTGGTTGAGAATATCCGTGCCTTAAAGGAGGGCGGGATCGACGTAAGACTGAATCTGTCGATCACGCCGTATAACTGCAGAGATCTTGATAAAATATATCGTGTTGCTGAAGAATTGCAGGTTCATGTAAAGGCAACCGCATATATGTATCCGCCGATTCGTCTTGACGGTGAGGATGCAGACGGTACATCCCGTTTGTGCCCCGAGGAAGCGGCAAAATACGCGGTATATTGGGATACGCTGCGCTTTACGCGTAAGCAATTTTTGGCACGTGCGGAGCATATGCGGAATCTGTGCGGCGTTGACTGCGGCTCGGAGTGCTCTGCCGAAATGGAGGAGGGCGTTTCCTGCCGGGCAGGATCGTCTGCCTTTTGGCTGACCTGGGATGGATTGATGCTTCCGTGCGGCATGATGCCGCATCCCATTGCATACCCACTCCATGATGGCTTTGATGCTGCCTGGGATCAGATCCTTGCTGAAACGAAGGCGCTGCGTCTGCCGAATGCTTGCACGGTATGTCCCAAGCGTGAGGTTTGTGCGGTTTGTGCTGCCGTCTGTGTTTCAGAAACGGGACATTTTGATTGGGTTCCGGAATTTGTATGTGCATCTACCGATGCCATCCTTGCCGAAACTGCCAAAGCGGCAGAACGATTGAAATCGGAGGAATTGCTGTAATGAAGCTAAAAAAAGAATTAATCAAGCGGACCGTTGTAGATGAAACGATTCTTGTTCCGTGCGGGACGACGGTATATGATGCCAATGGCCTGTACGTTTTGAGTGAGCTTGGCGCATTTCTGTGGGACTACCTGCCGAAAGCAGAAACGATTGACGATCTCCTTGCTCCTGTGCTTGCTGAATACGAGGTTGAGGAAGATGCCGCGCGCGCTGATATTGAAGAATTTCTCGATAAGCTGCGCAGCATGGATATTCTCTGATCTCATTGGGCAAAATTGAATACAAGTGGAATATAACGCCATCAGGTCAGTTGCAGAACCGGCCTTGATGGCGTTGTTTTATTTGCGCACATCGCTGCTTGACACATTTGCGGGTGTCGAACATAGAAGGCTCTGCGCTGCAATGAAGATTTCAGGCTCCTGCGGTGCTGATTTATCGGACTTGATAGAGAAATGTATGCGGAAGCATGAAGATTTTTTTCAAAAATCGCGTGCATCAGTTGACAAATCAACAAGTTTATGGTATACTATATATACTTGTTGACAATTCAACTTCTTGGAGGATTCATGAACGAACGCTTTGAAACGTTTACGGTGTTGATAACCAAGATCGCTCG
>JAGBZV010000085.1 GCA_017628075.1 Clostridia bacterium | reverse complement strand
CATATCGGGCATATCGTAGTCTGCACCAATACGCTTATTGTAAAACATACAGTATGCCTGATACATAGCCGTCAGCGCGAGGTCGCCGATGGCAACGTAGCACACGTCGTTGTGTGTTAGAAGATCCTTATTCGAGTCCGACCACCAGGGCTTGTCAAAATTGACGTTCGGAATATCATACCAGTTCAAAAAATACATATTCGGCACAAGACCACCCATGCCGATTACGTGCGCCGATGCAAGATCAAACGCATTGTCTCCGACGCTGACGACCTTACTTACGTATGCAACCGGATCATCTCCCATGCTTGCATCCTTCACAACCGTAATCTTACAGTTGAAGCGATCCTCAACAGCACGGTTTCGGCGATAGATCGCGGAATCAACGGTGTCCGCACTGTCCTCATCCTGTACATATAACTCTTTTCCATCCGTACAAACGATACGGTACTCGTACTCACCAAAGTCATACTCACCACGGTCGTCAGACACCTTGAGTCTGTCGGCGTAGGGATCGTTTTCGTCGATCGTTTCAGTTTCCTTTTTTTCTGCGGTCGTGGTTTCCGGCTGCTTTTCCGTGTCGTCACCGCACGCCACAGCCATCGGCATCACGGCGCAAAGCGTCAGCAGCCATGCGGCACAGCGAATCAGTGCATTGCGTTTCATGAGTTTTGTCCTCCTGCGTTCATTGAAAGTTACATCCATTATACAATATGAAAGGCCGTTTGTCAAGTATCCAAGCCAATCTATTTTGTTTTTCACGAAGTGCACAATACCCCCCACATTTTTGTGCATCTTGCACAAAACAAAGCCGTAAAAAAGGGGCTGCTGCAAGCTTTCAACTTGCGGCAGCCCCGTGTCACAAAGTGTACCGAATTCCCCGGTTTTTATGCGAAAACCGCATGAAAATACACCTCCACTGAGGGGCAAGGGAAACTTCTGTGGGGCTTGGGCACGTAAGTGCAACAGCCCGCCGTATTTTTTTGAAAAACAGAAAAAATGAGTTTTGAAAAGCGCTTACATTTTGTCTGTAACCGTTCCCATTGTCACACCGCCGCCATTGAAGCTGTCCACGCGGAAATAATAGGAAATTCCCTTCGTCAGCGTGCGGATCTCAACCTGCTCTCCATACACCTGATACTGATTGTACAGCTTATCCGGAGCAATACCGTAACGGACAACGTACCCATCTGCGCCCTCTGCTTTATCCCAAACGAGCTTGCAGTTGCGCGTATCCTCTGCGGGACGTGTTGCACGCACGTTCTGCACTGCCGCAGGCTTGCACGCACCGTCCGTACCGAACACACGAAGACCGGACACTGCCGCAAAGCCGTTTCCCGCAACGTGGTAGAAGGTCACACGGATATACCGTGCGCGGAAGCTTGTTTCATGGAGTGCGTGCGGCGCAAAGAGCTTCTCCCCGCGATTATCAATAGCCGCAGTCCAATTCATATTGTCCTCGGAGTACGCAATCACATATTCATGATATTTTTCTGCCGGATCTGCCGTCAGAAGATTGTACGTATAGATATTGAGCTGAATGGCCTTCACATCACACGGTCTGCCAAGATCCAGCTGAATCCATTCGCCCGGGCTGCGCGTTGCCGCCGCCCACATCGTGCGAATGTCCTCATCCACGGCATAGCCGGGAACATGAACGTATCGGCTCTCGGGAACCTGCGTATACGTCAATCCGTCACCGTGCAAAGGATTTTCCGGCGGCGCTTTATCCTCGGAGGATACCGTAACCTCACAGTTTTTAGAGAGCAGCATATACGGCGTATATACTTCTCTGTGATCGCGCTTGCCATCCGGAAGCGTGATCGGATAGTCCCCGAGCACCGTATTGGCATACAAGAGGCCATCCTCGTCAAAGCCCGCAGGAAACAGATTGAGGCGGCGCTCAAAGCCGTGCGTCACGTAAACAGATGCACACGTTACGTTCCAGAAGTTCCCGTGAAGATCCTCAAAGAAGCATCCGTGGCCGGCACCACCGACAAATCCGGTGTTCTTATGAGATACGGGGTTATTCTGCGCATATTCATACGGTCCCGTCGGATTGTCTGATACAAAGACACCGTTGCAATAGCACTTGTGCAGCGTAAATCCGGAATAGATCAAATACCATTTGTTGTTATGGCGCAAGATCTGAGAGCCCTCGAGAAATCCGTAGTTTTCTTCGACGTGCTCGTCAAGCCATCTCTCCCAACCGCGCGTCCACGGATCGAAGCGGATACATTCGTGCACCTCTCCGATCGGCTCAAGCGTGTGGCGATCCAGCTCCACGACCTTGATGGACTCTGTTTCGCCCTCGCCGCAGCCGAAGGATGCCCAAACACGGTCATCAATCTCATCATAATACATAAACGGATCATGACCAATATAGCATTGATCTGTAACAAGCTCCCATGTATTGGGATTCTTTGGCGTTTTATTCCGATACAGCCTTTTATCATGCTCGCCTTGATGGAAATACATTGCGCCATCCATGACCATCAGCGCAGGCGCATACCCATAAATCGTTGGCAGCTGCGACTCATCGCAGCGGATAAACTGCCAATCGGCCATATCAGAGGATACCCAATAGCCTCGCGTCATAGAAGAAAACAAATAATATTCTCCTTCGAACACAACCATCATCGGGTCAGCGGCCTCCAGACAAATCGGCCACGGCTTCTCACCGTAGTTGTAAATACGATATTCGTAGTTCAAATCCAAGGGATTGCAATACTGTTTCGTTTTCATGTGTCGATTCTCCTTTTGCCAGCACCGAATCACGCCTTGAATTCACCCGCGCGAACGCGATCCATCAGCGTGTGGATACGGCCTACAGGGTTGAGGAGATCAGAGGTAGAGGCATCGCGGTTGAGCGTGTCCACGATATATGCAACGTACTTGCACATATTGACCTCGCAGTACCACTCGCGGGACAGAAGCTCCGGCGTACGGTAAATGAGGTTCGTCGTGTAAATACGGTCGAACAGGCCTTCCTTATAGCAAGCATCAAACTTGTCCAGACCTGCGGTGAACAGACCGAAGGTGGAGAACACAAAGATCTTCGCCGCGTTCTTTTCCTTGAGCTGGTAGCAGATATCAAAAACAGAGTCGCCCGATGCGATCATATCGTCTACGACGATTACGTTCTTGCCCTCCACGGTATTGCCGAGGTACTCATGTGCAACGATCGGATTACGGCCGTTGACAACGGTTGTGTAATCGCGTCTTTTATAGAACATACCGAGGTCCAGACCAAGCACGGAGGAATAGTACATACAACGGGACAAACCACCCTCATCGGGAGAGATGACCATAGTATTGCCATCCAGAATATCAATATCGCGCTCCCGCTTGACGAGCGCCTTGATCATCTGATACGAGGTACGGACACTGTCAAAGCCGGACAGCGGAATTGCGTTCTGCACGCGGGCGTCGTGTGCATCAAAGGTAACGATGTTGGTAACACCCATATTGATGAGCTCCTGCAGGCTCATCGCGCAGTCCAAAGACTCACGCGCAGAGCGCTTGTGCTGTCTGCCCTCGTAAAGCATCGGCATAATGACAGAAATTCTTCTCGCCTTACCGCCGATTGCACCGATCACGCGCTTCAGATCTGCGAAATGGTCGTCGGGCGACATAGGCACCTTCTGTCCGTACATATTGTATGTTTCGCCGTAATTGAAGCAATCAGAGATAATATATACGTCGTGTCCGCGCATTGAATCGTGCAGCATACCCTTTGCTTCACCCGTTCCGAATCTGGGGCAATCTGCATTGACGATGTAATCCGCATCCTCTCCCTCACGGAACTGGCGAAGATACTGATCGACACGCTCAACAAACGCGTCACAGCCTCTCATTCCGATGATACTGAGCTTTCCATAATACTGTGAATCCATAGTATATACCTCCAAAAGATT
>JAGBZV010000011.1 GCA_017628075.1 Clostridia bacterium | reverse complement strand
CGTACGGTCCGTGCACGATCGGAAAAATCTTGTATTGGTTGTCCGGGGATAAAAATTGCTCTTTTTTCATGAAGAATGACCTCCTCTCACTCTGTGAGTTTATTTGCCGTAATTATAGCATAATTCCTATAGGGTGTCAATACTTTTTTCACAAAAAGCCGTGCCTTTTTCCACCACCGCTTTTCCATTAAAAAAGCCAAAGGGACTGCGGCAATATGCCGCAGTCCCGTCGTTTGACATGGTTGGATTTATTTTGCACCCTTGCGATCAAAGGCCGGATTGTACGCAAAGAAGTTCTTTTCGTCCATGCGCTACTGTGCACGGGACAAAAGCTCACCAAATCGCTGATAGTGCACGATTTCTCTTGCGCGCAGGAAGCGGATGACGTCATTGACGTCCGGATCGTCGGAAATACGCAGAATATTGTCATAGGTCGTGCGGGCCTTCATTTCAGCCGCCATATTCTCGTGCAGATCCGTGATCGGATCACCCTTGACCTGCATGGATGCGGCTGTCCACGGGAAGCCTGCCGCCGCCTGCGGATACACGCCTGCGGTGTGATCGACCAGATAGGCTTCAAAGCCACCCGCCACTGCCTGCTGCGGTGTCAGATTGCGTGTCAGCTGATGGACGATCGTTCCTACCATCTCTAAGTGACCGAGCTCCTCTGTAGCGATGTCCGTAAGTGTACCCTTTGCATCGTCCCACGGCATGGAATAGCGCTGGGACAGATAGCGCAGAGAAGCACCAAGCTCGCCGTCCGGACCGCCGTATTGGCTGATGATCGCTGCGGCCAGCCTGGGATTGGTATTTTTGATGCGAATGGGGTATTGCAGATGCTTTTCATAGCTCCACATCGCTTACATCCCTCCTCTCTCACACAGCGGGCCTCGCGCACCGCTGCCGATCCTGCAGTTCGCATCCGGCTCCCACGGCCACGGCCCCGTGCAATAGCCAAAATGTCCGTTTTCCAGATCGCTGCGGGAGATTCCACGGAATGCGGGCGCATCGCCTCCGCACCGGTCGTACAGCTGGGCAAACGCCTCCAGCGCGGCGCGGTCATCGGGATGTGTATCCAGATACAGTCGGATCTCCCAGGCGGTAAAGGGTACGCCGTAGATTTCACAGCAGTCAGTCATGGTGGTGACCTCCTCTCGCAGCGCTGCGGCATCCGCAGCTGCAGGCGCGTGCAGGCGGTGTCGGATATGCCGACGCAGAGATGGTTTCTCCGCAGAACGGCTTGTCAAGGGCCTCGAACAGCGTGCCTGCAATCAGCGCAGTACACGGATCGTATAGCCCGCAAAAGATCTGTTCGGGAACATACGCCATAGCAAGCGGCGCGCCCTGCTCCACGCGGGTGCCGGCACAGTGCATTTTCTGCTCACAGCAAGCTCCTGATATCTCATTGGCATCCGGTGTGTGCATACCGCGTGCACACGCATGGCGCAGATCGATGCCGGAAACGCGGATGGGCTGTGCCTGGCCGCGGCATACAGAGCATGGTTCGGTATGGTTCATACGTTTCGCAGCTCCTTTCGGAAAATTCGGGAAACGCGATCCCGTGCGGATCACCTCTCCCCTGCACAGAATATGCCGCAAAGCCGAAAAGCGCTCCCCATTTCCCGCAAAACGACCGCACGGCACACCGCAGATGCAATACGCCGGGAGCTTCCGTTTTCAGAATACTTTGAAGGGCGCCCGCCCACGGATGAGAAGCATCAGATTTTTTTCAAAAAAGCTGTTGACAGATATGATAAAATATGATATAATATTCGGGACATCGTAACTAAATGGCGGAATAGCTCAGCTGGCTAGAGCAATCGGTTCATACCCGATAGGTCGTGGGTTCAAGTCCAACTTCCGCTACCAAAGGCCCGGTGGTCAAGCGGCTAAGACACCGCCCTTTCACGGCGGTAACACGGGTTCGATTCCCGTCCGGGTCACCAAAAAAGATAACATCCGAACTTTTTAGTTCGGATGTTATCTTTTTATCCAAGCCG
>JAGBZV010000084.1 GCA_017628075.1 Clostridia bacterium | reverse complement strand
CTACCTTGACATCACACATTCCGTACAAATTGACGATACCCTTGCACGCACGCACAAGCGCGTCAAGCGCGGTCTGTTGACGTTCTTCAAGCCAAAGGGACCAAAATCCTCCGACAAATAAAACGCTTTCAGTACCATTTTTCTGACAGGAGACAACCAACATGGGAAATTATATTCTTGCACTTGACGAAGGCACCACGAGCGCACGTGCCATTCTGTTTGACAAAGCCGGCTGTATCGTTGATATGGTACAGCGTGAATTCCCCCAGATCTATCCGCAGCCGGGCTGGGTTGAGCAGGATCCGATGGAGATCTATGCAAGTCAGTACGGCGTTATGATGGAGCTGATCGCAAAGCGTTCCTTGGATCCCTCCGATATCCACGCCATCGGCATCACCAACCAACGCGAAACTGCGATCGTGTGGGACCGTGAAACAGGCGTTCCTGTCTATAATGCAATCGTCTGGCAGTGCCGCCGCACCGCTCATATTTGCGAGGAGATTAAAGCAGAGGGGCTGACCGATTATATCAGACAGACGACGGGCCTGCTCATCGACGCCTATTTCTCCGCAACAAAGCTCGCATGGATCCTCGACAACGTCGATGGTGTACGGGCGCGTGCAGAGCGCGGAGAGCTTTGCTTCGGCACGGTAGATACATGGCTTCTTTGGCGGCTGACGGGCGGAGCTGTCCATGCAACCGACGTCACAAACGCCTCTCGCACCATGCTTTACAACATCAACACGCTTGATTGGGACGACACCCTGCTCGCGCGCTTCAATATTCCGCGTGCCATTCTTCCAAGAGTTGAAATGTCCTCCCACGTCTACGGATACCATACGATCAACGGGATCCGAATTCCGATCGCAGGCATTGCAGGCGATCAGCAGGCTGCGCTTTTCGGACAGAGATGCGTTTCCCCCGGCGAAAGCAAGAATACCTACGGTACCGGCTGCTTTTTGCTCATGCACACGGGCAGCGAGGCAAAATACAGCGAAAACGGCCTTCTGACCACGATGGCAGCAACCGTTGAGGGGCAGACTCCGCAGTACGCCCTGGAGGGTTCCGTCTTCGTCGGCGGCGCGGTCATTCAATGGCTACGTGACGCGCTCGGGTTGATCAGAGATGCAGAGGATTCCGAGTATTTCGCATCCAAGGTCTCCGATACGGGCGGTGCGTATCTCGTTCCGGCATTTACGGGACTCGGTGCTCCGCACTGGGATATGTACGCGCGGGGCACGCTCGTTGGAATGACACGCGCAACCGGCCGCAATCAGATCGTCCGTGCAGCGCTGGAATCCATTGCCTTCCAAACCAACGACATCCTGACGCTGATGCAGGCAGAAAGCGGCATCACCATTACCACGCTCAACGTAGACGGCGGTGCATCCGCAAACAATCTGCTCATGCAAATGCAGGCAGACTACTCGGATCTTATCGTTCGCCGCCCCACAGTCAAAGAATCCACCGCACTCGGTGCCGCTTATCTTTCCGGACTTGCAACAGGCTTCTGGAGCGCCGATACACTTCCCGGTAAACGGCAAAAATACAAGGTGTTCGCGCCGGAGATGACCATTGAACAGCGTGACGCTGCCCTCGCCGGATGGCAGCGTGCACTCCGTGCCGTCAAGGCCTGGTCCTTTGAAGACAATACATAACGCTGACAGCACCCGATATCTGTAAATGAAACACGGATACCGAAAGGAGCGTGTGCAAATGAAATTCAAAACGGAATCATATACACTCCCCTCCTCCGACGGCATAAGCACGCTTCACGGCACAGCCGTCGTCCCGGATGCACCGTGGATCCTCCTGTGCATTTCACACGGTATGGCTGAGCACATCCACCGATACCGTCCCTTCATGGAGATTTTAGCCCAGAACGGTGTATTGGTGTTCGGACACGATCACGCCGGACATGGACGCAGTGCGACCAAGGAAAGCAAGCTCGGATGTCTGCCGTTTCCGAACGGTGCCGACGTACTCATAAACGACGTTTGCTCCGAAATCCGACGCTTTCATACGTGGTATCCATCCCTCCCGCTGTTTCTGTTCGGGCACAGCATGGGATCCTTTATCGCGCGCAGCGCCGTAACCGCACAGCCCTCGCTTCCGCTGAAGGGATTGATCCTCATGGGAAGTGCATCGGGAAATCCCGCTTCCTCTATAGCAAAGCTCATGCTGCATATCGCCTGCCGCCTTCGCGGCGAGGATGCGCAATCCCCGCTCATGCAGCGGCTGATGTTCGGCACTTACAACGAACGCACCTCACGCCGTACGGAATACGATTGGCTCTCAACCGACCGTGCCGCAGTTGATGCCTACGTTGCCGATCCGCTGTGCGGATATCATTTTCCCGTATCCGGTCTGTACGCGCTGACCGATCTGCTGCAGCGTGCCAACACCCCATCCCTGATTTCCAAAACGCCAAACGACCTCCCGATCCTCTTTCTTTCCGGAATGGAGGACCCCGTCGGCGGTTACGGAAACGGCATCCATTGGTGTGCAGACGCGTATGCAGCCGCAGGATGCACGTGCGTCAGACATACGCTGTATACCGGGGCACGTCATGAGCTTCTCAATGAACCGATCGCAAACGAGGTCATCTCCGATCTCTTTGGGTGGATCTGTCATACGTGCGGAGAAGAACGCTCCCCTCTCGTTTCCGATGCGTCACGCTGATACGAAAATCATAAAAAAACACAGCCGCTTTATACCGGAATTTCCGGAAAAGCGGCTGTCCTGTTTATAGCTGCTTGCGAATGCGGGCCAAGGCACCCTTCTCAAGCCTTGATACCTGTGCCTGTGAAATACCGATCTCCTCAGCAATTTCCATCTGTGTTTTATTGCCATAGAAGCGCAGAGAGATGATTCTCCGCTCGCGCTCTCCAAGGGTTTTCATAGCCTCCTTGAGTGCGATATTTTCAAGCCACAGCTCCTCTGAATTCTCACTGTCACTGATCTGATCCATAATATAGACGGAATCACCCCCGTCGCTGTATACGGGCTCATATAAGGAGATTGGCTCAACAATCGCGTCCATCGCACGGGAAACCGCCAGGGATGTTTCACCGAGCGCAGCCGCGATCTCCTCAACGGTAACCTCACGCCCAAGCTCCTTGGTCAGCTTATCGCGCGTACCGAGTGCACGGTATGCGAGATCGCGTGTGCCGCGACTGACACGAATCGCATTGTTGTCGCGCAGATAGCGACGGATTTCTCCGATAATCATCGGAACCGCGTACGTCGAAAGCTGTACGCCGGCAGAGCAATCAAACCGATCGATGGCCTTTATCAGACCGATACAGCCAACCTGAAACAGGTCGTCCATGTTCTCTCCTCTGCCGGAAAATCTGCCGACAATACTCAAAACCAAACGGAGATTTCCGTCAATGAGCGTTTGTCTTGCGCTTTTGTCGCCTCCATGGGCGCGTTCAAGAAGAATCCGCTTTTCCTCAGCATCAAGATGCTTGAGCTTTGATGTGTTGATACCGCAGATCTCTACCTTTCCGTGATAGGTGCCTGCCATCTGTGATCACTCCTCTCATACAGTCAGTATGCGCAGACACCCTGCACCGCATACCGCAGGACGGTTTCCAATTATCACCTGTTCTCACCGTCACCGAACACCTCCCAAAGCAGCCGATAATACCAGCCTGCTGAGCCTGTATACAAGCTCCAGCCACCCTCACCGACTCTCCCGCGTGCCCTGAGAACGTCACCGCACAACGCCCACGGCTCCTTTTGATAGCGCGAGGCAGCGTCGGTATCCGTCAGAGTCTTGAGCGGTGAGAGCGCATGAAGAACCTCCATTCCCTCACCGGGCATATCTGCGGCAAACAGGCCCATTGCACCCCAAACGGCCGCATGGGTATACTGGCCGCCGTTTTCTCTGATGCCGGGCGGATACGCCGCAATATATCCGGGATCGTGTGCACTATCAGAGCCACCGCCGAAGGCAGGAGCAAGCAGGGCAAACGTAGAGGCCTCCGGATCAAAAAGCCGCTCATACGCAGCACGCATTGCCGATTGGACGCGATCCGCGGAAAAGGGCCTTCCGCCGCCCGGAAGCCGTACTCTG
The DNA here is from genome assembly GCA_017628075.1 of Clostridia bacterium. Lineage (GTDB taxonomy): Bacteria > Bacillota > Clostridia > Oscillospirales > CAG-272 > RGIG3925. The sequence goes on along the minus strand of JAGBZV010000084.1, from coordinate 331 downwards.
CTGTGCAGAATCGCAGCGAATGCCTGCGGCAGAACGTCGATCTCTGCCTCCGGATCGCCTGCATCTCCCATCGGCGTACCGTCGTCGTACCATGCGCGTCGGTACCACGCACCATTCCAGGCATCCGATTCACTCGAGGCCTCCATCCCCCGCATCTCCTTTGCATAACGGAGCGCACCCTTCGTATCGCCGCACAGCTCACATAAGGGAATGAATTCCGCCAGGACGAGCAGCAAAAGCATTCCGCCCCAAACCGATTCCCCTTTCCCCTGCACGCCAACCCGATTCATGCCGTCGTTCAAATCACCGATGCCCATCAGCGGAAGGCCAT
>JAGBZV010000083.1 GCA_017628075.1 Clostridia bacterium | reverse complement strand
TATGGAATCGGCCAACGTCGTTTCCGAAAATGCGGATGTCGTGCGCATTATGAGCATTCATAAATCGAAGGGTCTGGAATTCCCGGTGTGCATTGTGGCCGGCTGCGGCCGGAAATTTGTGCAGGACCGCGACGATATGCGCCTGCATCCAAAACTGGGTCTCGGTATCCGCCTGACGGATCCCGAAACCGGCATCCGCTATACGACGCTGCCGCGCGAAGCCATTTCCATTGCACTGTCGGACAGTGACGCTGCCGAAGAACTGCGCGTGTTCTATGTGGCGATGACGCGTGCCCGGGAAAAATTGATCCTGCTTTCGCCTGTGAAGCATCTGGACAGTGACTTGCAGCGGCTTTCCGCACAGATCACGCACGAGGCACGCATCGCGCCGTATACGGTCAACAGCGTGACAAGTATTTCTCAGTGGATCATGCTTTGTGCGCTGCGGCATCCGGACGGTGAGGCACTGCGCAGCCGCATCGGCGTGGACAGCGACTGCATCCTGCGGGCCCATTTCACTCCGTGGCAGATCGCCGTGCGCTATCCGGCGGCGCAAGCGGAGGTAGAGAAAGAGACTGTGGAGCAGCCTGCGCCTGTAGATGCAGCCCTGAAAGCACAGATCGAAGAAAAGATTCGGTTCGTTTACCCGTATGCCGTGCAGACGGAAATGCCCACAAAGGTATCAGCGTCCGGTCTCGCCGCCGTACAGGCGCAGCGGGAAGGGGAGGAGACGTTGTCCCGCCCGGCATTCCTCGGTGCAAAGGGCATGACACCTGCCGAGCGCGGTACAGCGCTGCATGATTTTATGCAGTTTGCGGATTTTGCCGCCGCCGCAGTTGCGCCGGAAGCGGAATTGGATCGCCTCGTGCGGGATCGTTTTCTCACTCCGGAGCAAGCCGGCGTTGTGGACCGCCGCCGTGTGCGTGCGTTTTTCCAGAATCCGCTCGGCAGACGGATCCTCAAAGCTGACCGCGTCTGGAAGGAGCAGCGGTTCATCGCGGATATCCCATCCGGTCTCGTGAACCGGGACCTTTGCGGGGAAGACGCCGCACTGCCCGTGCTGCTGCAGGGTGCCGTGGACTGTATGTTCGAAGAAAACGGATCGCTCTATATTGTTGACTTTAAGACCGATCGGTGCTATGATAAGGCAGAACTCTGGGACAGATACGGCACACAGCTTAAGCTCTACAGTGAAGCGATGGCGCTGGTGACCGGTAAGCCGGTGGCGGCTTGCATGCTGTATTCCTTCTGGCTGAACGACACCGTGGAGGAATCCGGAAAATAAAAGATAAAATCCCGTATTTTACTGTTGACAAACCGGGATGTGTATAGTATAATCTTTCAGGAAAACAAAGCGGAGCCATGCGCTCACACCCGTGCAGTACCGTCTGACACCGGTCAATATCCAAAAGAACGCGCAGAAATTGGGCGTGATTTTTGAGTTGATTTGCGGGCAGAGGTTCTCTGCCCGCTTAATTTTTGCATGGAACCGCGTACACAGTTATCGCACGTGTTATGGAGGTGCTTAACCATTAGCAAACAGGAACTTCAGATAAACGAAGAGATTCGCGACAAGGAAGTCCGCGTCATTGGCGCAGACGGTGCACAGCTGGGCATTATGTCCGCTCGTGATGCTCTGAATCTGGCAGCGGAAAAAAATCTGGATCTCGTCAAGATCGCTCCGCAGGCGCAGCCGCCGGTATGCAAGATCATCGATTACGGCAAGTATCGTTTCGAGCAGGCCAAGCGCGAAAAGGAAGCCAAGAAGAACCAGCGTGTTGTCGAAATCAAGGAGATTCGTTTGTCTCT
>JAGBZV010000082.1 GCA_017628075.1 Clostridia bacterium | reverse complement strand
TCTTTCCCACTTTGTTGCTGCACCGTATCTTCGCCGCGTTATTCAATTGGATCGTACTCCGGTACGCGCGCAGATCTCCGTCTGCGGCCTTGGCTTCTACCGTTTTTGGCTGAACGGAAAGGAACTGACGCGAGGACATATGTCCCCCTTCGTTTCTTCCTCTGACGATCTTATGGATTACGACGTATACGACGTCACGGATGCTCTAACGGATGGCCGTCACGTGCTCGGATTCCAGCTTGGAAACGGTATGCAGAATGCGTTTGGCGGCTACGTCTGGGACTTTCATCTTGCATCCTGGAGATCTGCTCCGAAGCTCGCAATCTGCCTTGAGCTGCGATATGAGGATGAAACGGTACAGACGATCGAGGCTGACGAAAGCTTCGTATGGGCGCCCTCTCCCATATTGTACGATGATCTCCGTCAGGGAGAGATCTACGATGCAACCAAAGAGATCCCCGCATGGAATCTTCCCGAGTTTGATGACAGCGCATGGTTGCCCGCACAGTCCGTTGACTGTCCGCGTGGAAGATCCATTCGGTGCCTTGCCAATCCCATCGTCGAGGTACGCCGCATTACTCCTTGCTCCATCAAGCCGAACGTGCGCCTGACCTATCAGAAGAACGACCAGATCGATGAGGGCTACCTCTACGATTTCGGTGAAAATTGCGCCGGTATCCCCTTACTGCGCATCCGCGGTGAGCGCGGACAGCGTGTATCGATGATTTTTGGTGAATACGTATCGCCCGACGGAACCTTTACGGTCGATAATCTGCGCTTCGTTCGTCCCGAGTATGATGATTTCCCTCTGTATACACAACGCGACGAATACATCTGTAAGGGCGAGGGCGTTGAGGAATGGTCACCGGCATTTACGTATCACGGCTTCCGCTATTGTCTTGTTACAGGCATTACCGAGGAGCAGGCTGTATCATCTCTGCTCACGTATCGCGTTATGAATACAGATCTTCCGGAGCGCGGTGCGTTCTCCTGCTCTGACGAAACGCTGAACACCCTTCAGCAGATGGTACGGCGCGCCACGCTTGCAAACTTCTATCACGTTCCTACCGACTGCCCGCACCGTGAAAAGAATGGATGGACGGCTGACGCCGCTCTCTCCGTTGAACACACGCTTCTCAATCTTGCACCGGAAAACAACTATTGCGAGTGGCTTCGTCACATCCGTGCTGCCATGAATGAAGACGGCGCAATCCCCGGCATCATCCCGACCGGCGGATGGGGATTTGCATGGGGCAACGGCCCTGCGTGGGACAATATACTCGTCACGCTTCCCTATTATGTCTATCGTTATCGCGGAAACAAGCAGATCGTGGAGCAAACGTTGACGGCACTGTTCCGCTACGTCAATTATCTGACAACGCGCGTGGATGAGAACCACCTCATTGCAATCGGTCTTGGCGACTGGTGCGCCCCCTACGGTCCCCGTTCTCCGCTGATCTTTACAGACTCGGTTATTTCCATGGATATCTGTGAAAAGACCGCATTCCTGCACGAGCTCTGCGGCAGAGATGCACAGGCGACCTTCTGCCGTGAGATTGCAGAACGCTTCCGCCGTGCAATCCGTAAGCACCTGATCGACTTTGATACCATGACGGCAGTCTATGAATATACGACAACGCCCGGTTCACAGACGTCGCAGGCAATGGGCATTTACTACAACATCTTCACGGATGAGGAAAAGCCGCTTGCATACAAGGTGCTGCTTGAAAAGCTGCACGAGCAGGATGATCACTTGGATACCGGCGTACTCGGTGCACGCGTCATCTTCCACGTACTGACAGCCTTTGGTGATTCCGATCTTGCATATCGCATCATAACCAAGCGCACGTATCCGTCCTATGGAGCATTGATTGAGCACGGTGATACGACTCTGACAGAATGCTTCTCTGTAGACGGAAAGCAGATCGATTCCCGCAATCACCATTTCTTCGGTGATATCAGTGCATGGTTTATCAAGGCGATCTGCGGTATTCAATACAACCCTTGTGCAAACGACCTTTCTCACGTCGATATTACACCGCACTTCCTCAGTGATCTGACGCACGCTTCTGCCTATCATGAGTGTCCTATGGGTAAAATTTCCGTCAAATGGGAGAAAACCGATGACGGCGGCGTTACACTGACAACCGAGATCCCCGACGGTATGCACGGTACGATCCTCCTTGAGGGATATACCTGCGCCACCTGCGGCAAATCTCAATTCCCTGCCGCAACAGGCACGTACCATCTTATCCGTATCTGATATAACAGTACAGCCGCTGTGCGTAGCACAGCGACTGTTTTTCGTATATTGTTACAATCTGCCAATCAATCCTCAATGGCTGCCTTACGGCTGAAGATCGGATAAATCAGCGCGGGATCGAACTTCGGTCTGCGGTCGTAGTAATAGAGACCGTTCCTCTCCTGTTCAATATCAGTAAGCTGTGTGTAGCAGTACGCTGAGAGCGCTTTGTTGTCGAGTAAAACATCGGTAAGAGCCTTAATACGAGCAAGGAATTCTTCCTCTGTTTTGGGAATCATACCGTGTCCCCAACTGCCTTCATACAAGGCCAACCAATCTTTATCCAAATCCAACCCAATACCGCCGTATTCGGAAATAAAGGTTACGGAAGCAGGCACCTGAATGCCGGTAAATCGGTTCTTTCTATTGGGCTCGTTACCTTCCTCAAGCGGAGCGTAATATGCACGGGAGCGTTCGGGATCAGGATCGTAGTTGTGTTCATCCATAACCTCTGTTTTTACGTGAGACCAGCCGGAGCAGTCGATGAACATTCTCATGGGATCGTACGCCTTCGTCATATCGTAGAGCATTGTAACAAAGCGCGTGTCTTGATTGCCCTGCGTTTCGTTGAGCGGACACCAGCCGATGATTGCCGGATGGTTATAATCACGCCGGAGGATCTCAAGCCACTCAGGAAGGAATCCAGCCCAACAGGTCGGAAGAGAAAGATCAAGTCCCCAGTTTCCGTGCTCACCCCAAACGATGTAGCCAAGACGGTCACAGTAATACAGGAAGCGCGGCTCAAATACCTTCTGGTGGAGACGCGCACCGTTGAATCCCATTGCCATGGAGCGTTCCACGTCAGCGCGAAGCTCGTCGTCAGTAGGAGCGGTCCAGATGCCATCCGGATAGAAGCCCTGGTCAAGAACGAGGCGCTGATATACGCGTCTGCCATTGAGGACCATTGCACGACCGTCATAATAGACGTCACGTAAGCCAAAATAGGAGGATACGGCATCCTCACCAAGAAGCAGGCTCACATCATAAAGATTACCCTGTCCGATGTCCCAAAGATGCTTTTCCTTCAGAGGAAGCACGAATCTTGCAACCTTACCCATAACGGTCGTGCCAGCAGAGCCCATGTCCTCACCC